>CAMWTG010000110.1 GCA_947177115.1 uncultured Clostridia bacterium | reverse complement strand
CGATGTCGTTTCGGTCCCTACCGTATCACGCGAGGGGAGCTCCCGGGGTGCGGGGATGCAAACATTCCCGTAGGGGCCGATGTCCCCATCGGCCCATCGTTGACTGCCGGGGTCCCGTCAGAACGGGCCGATGAGGACATCGGCCCCTACGGAAGACGGGTTTCCGACAGACCACCCCGGGAGATCCAGCGCGTGTGACGGTAGGGGCTAAATCGACATCCTCAAACAGGAGCAGAGCAGGCGAAACCGTACACGCAGCCGGGTAGGCCGGACGGACCACAGGATCAGCACAAAAAACAAAATTCCCCCGTAATAAGGTATCGCGCTCCGCGCGATGCCCGTCAGAGGTCCAGCCCTACGGGCTGGCGCGTTTTTGCCTACTTTTGCCGCGGGGCAAAAGTAGGCGCGGAGTCCGGGGCCGCGCAGGCCCCGGGGTAACGAATAGAAACCACTGCAGAGCGGCCCGCAGGGCCGCAGCCCCCCTATTCCCCCGCATAGACCTCCGGCTTCAAAACCCCGATATAGGGCAGATTCCGATACTTCTGGCAGTAATCCAGCCCATACCCCACCACAAACTCATCGGGGACGGTAAATCCAATATAATCCGCTTCGATCGCCTTCGCCCGGCGGCTGGGCTTATCCAGCAGCGTGCAGATCGAAACAGACGCCGCCCCCTTGGTGATAAAATACTGTTTGAGGAAATGGAGCGTGTTCCCGGAATCCAGGATGTCCTCAATGACCACCAGATCGCGGCCTGTAATGTCCTGCTGGATGTCATGGGTGATCTTCACCGCGCCGGAGGTGCTGGTGGCGTTGCCGTAGGAGGACACCGCGATGAACTCCACATCGCACTTCACCTGGCAGGCCCGGACGATGTCCGCCATGAAGACGAAGGCCCCCCGCAGGACGCTGACGAACAGCGGGTCCTTGCCTTTCAGGTCCTCATACATCTCCATGCCCATGGCCTCGATCCGGGCCGCGATCTGCTTTTCGGTGTACAGTACCTTCAAAATGTCCTGATCCATCATGCCCATGTCTCTTTCTCCTTATCAAAATATGTCCGGGATCAACCAAAATAAAAAGGATCCTTAGAGCCTATCCGCAAATAGTCCGCCCACCGCTTGCTTGCATATTTTCCGCCATATAGCGCCCAAATTTCTTGACAGGCGTCAGCCTGCCTGCGAAATTTGAACCCTATCTGGCAAAAAATCTGACTGCGCAATCTGCGCACGTCCTATTTGCGGATAGGCTCTTACTTTTTTCCCTGCCTTCTGGCAAACCGCAGGGCGGATATCAGAAATCCGGTCATCAGCGCCGCCAGCAGGGCAACGTCCGCCGGCAGGAGCCAGGTCCCCAGGGGCCGGGCGGAGGCGCTGTGCCACTCGATGACCGCGAAGGTCCCTATGGCCACCAGCTTCGTACCGGATATCCAGGTGTAAGCCGGTTGGGGCAGCTCTCCTTTCCCCACCGCCTCCCTGATGAGCCAGCAGCAGAAGGAGAGCAGTCCATACATGAGGACGCCGAACACCGGGAGCAGAAGAAGTTCCCACTTGCTTCCCCAGCGGTCGATCTCCCCGGCTCTGTTGTAGTGGCCGGGGATCTGCTCCGGGAGGCGGCCCCAGAAAAGGACCAGGCCCAGGATCATCCCCACAAGGAGCGCCGCGCACAGGCCCTCAATGATCTTCTGAGGCGGCGTCAGGCCGGAAAACTTCTTCTTCATAAATGCTCCCCTTTCTCCTCATATTCTTTCCGAAACGTCACAACGCGGCAGGGTTTTCCGGCCTCCGGCCGGAGCCCCCAATCTATAGCGACCCCCAGCACGGCGGCGGTCTTTCCGTCCAGAAGCAGCGCCGGGTGCTCTCTCCGGCGCTCCACCGGGATCCCCGCATCGGCGAAAAGCCGCTTGATGGTCCGGCTCCCGTTCTCCACCGCCAGACGGCCTTCGCCGTCCCAGAGGGCTGCCGCCAGCTCTCCGTCAAT
Source organism: uncultured Clostridia bacterium (assembly GCA_947177115.1). GTDB lineage: Bacteria > Bacillota > Clostridia > Oscillospirales > Oscillospiraceae > Pelethomonas. The sequence continues at coordinate 6,341 of CAMWTG010000110.1, read as the reverse complement.
GCCGCTCAGGGCTATTGTGTCCGGGCTTTCCGGCGGAACGTCCCAGCTCTGCCGGACAGTTATCTGCCAGGGCCCCCACGTCTGCTCACCCATATGGAGCTTCAGGGGCGAAAGGGACGGCGGCTGCTTTTGCAAGATCAGCTGGTGGGGCTTCCGGATGGCGCACAGGTCTCCCGGAAGGTCCAGATAGCCTCCGCTGCGCAGGGTCAGGACGGCCTCCGCCTGGGCCCTTGTCAGCTCCGCGCCCAGCTTCTGCCCCATGGTCCGGACTAAGCGGCGGCGCAGGGCGGCGTCCTGTTTGCGAAGCGTGGGGACTGGCAGGGTAATTGTTTCATTCTCTACAGGGGGAAGAATATCCTCCGCCTCCCGCTGCATGTGCTCGTTTTCTTCCCGCAGCAGCTCCGCCATGGAGGCGATCCGGCCTCCGCAGCCGGGGGCCATCTCCTCCAGCAGGGGCAGGACCTCCAGCCGCAGGCGGTTACGGGTGAAGCGGGTATCCCGGTTGCTCTCGTCCTCCACACAGGGGACGCCGTTCCGCGCCGCGTAGGCGTCGATCTCCCTGCGGCTGGCCTCCAGCAGGGGCCGGACGATCTTCCCCCGCACCGGGGCGATGCCGCCCAGACCCTGCAGGCCCGCTCCCCGCAGGAGGTGGAGCAGCACCGTCTCGGCGTTGTCCTCCCGGTGGTGGGCGGCGGCGATCCGGGCCGCGCCCATGTCATGGGCGGCGGTCTCCAGGAAAGCGTACCGCAGCGTCCGGGCCGCCTCCTCGATGCCCAGGCCCTCCCGGGCGGCAAAGCCTCTCACATCCCCCGCCCCGCAGGTAAGGGGGACGCCCTTTTCCCGGCACCAGCCCCGGACGAACGCCTCATCCCGGTCCGCCGTTGGCCGCAGCCGGTGGTTGAAGTGGGCGGCGGCCACCTGAAAGCCGTCCTCCTCCGCCAGCGCGGCGAGCAGGTGGAGCATGACCATGGAGTCCCGCCCGCCGGACACGGCGCACAGCACCAGCCCCTCCAGCATATCCCATCTCCCGGCGAAGCCCTGGACCTGCCGCGCCAGAGGATCAATCGTCTTCATCGAACCGCATCTCCAGGGTGCTGAAGGTCACGTACTCCGGCGCCCAGCGCAGGGCCACCTTCCCGGTCTCGCCGTGGCGGTTCTTGGCCACAATGCACTCCGCCACGTTCCGGTTCTCCGAGTCCTCCTTGTAGTAATCCTCCCGGTAGAGGAACATGACGATGTCCGCGTCCTGCTCGATGGCGCCGGAATCCCGGAGGTCGGAGAGCATGGGCCGCTTGTCCTCCCGCTTCTCGTTGGCGCGGCTGAGCTGGCTGAGGCAGATGACGGGTACGTTCAGCTCCTTGGCCATGATCTTCAGCATACGGGAGATGTCGCTGACCGCCTGCTGGCGGTTCTCCCCGGCGTAGCTCTTGCCGCCGGAGGAGCTCATCAGCTGGAGGTAGTCCACAATGACCAGCCCCAGGTTGTCCAGCCTCCGGCACTTGGCGTTCATGTCGGCGGCGGTGAGCATGGGGTTGTCATCGATGCGGATGTCGGTCTGCCGCAGGGTCCGGGCGGCCTGGGTGACCTTGCCCCAGTCGGAGGCGCTGAGCCGTCCGGTGAGCAGCTTGTTCAGGTCTACCAGCCCCTCCGAGGCCATCAGGCGCACCAGCAGCTGCTCCTTGCTCATTTCCAGGGAAAAGACGGCCACCGTCTTCTGGGACTGCCGGGCCACATTCAGGGCCATGTTCATGGCGAAGGAGCTCTTGCCCACGCCGGGGCGCGCGGCCAGGAGGATGAGGTCGGATCTATTCAATCCGTGGATCTTCTGGTCCACCATGGAGAACCCGCTGGGCAGGCCCGGCAGGCCGGTCTTGCCGGAGGCCAGGTCGTTGAGCTGATCCAGGAAGGGCTTGATCAGCTGGGCCACAGGGGTCAGCTCCTGGCTCCCGTTGCCCCGGCGGATGGCGTAGACCTTCTGCTCGGCGGCCTCCAGGATGTCCCGGGCCTCTCCCAGGCCCTCCTGGACCATGCCGGTGATCTCCCCGGCGGCTTTCGCCAGGGCACGGAGGAGGGATTTGTCCCGGATGATCTTCACGTACTCCATGACGTTGGCGCTGGTGGGGGTGATCTCCATCAGCTGGACCAGGTAATTCCGGGTGGTCTGGTCGTCATAGGTGCCGTTTTTCTGCATCTCCTCCGCCACCGTTATGCCGTCGATGGCTTTGGAGTAGCTGAACATGGTGTAGATGGTTTCGAAGATGTCCCGGTTCTGCTTGATGTAGAAGTCATCGGGCTGGAGTTTGTCCATCACGTCCTTGATACAGTCGGCGTCAATGAGCATGGAGCCAAGGGCCGACTGCTCGGCCTCCAGGCTGTGGGGCATTTGTCTGGATAAGATCTCATCCTCAAAGGCCATTGGGACACCTCCTCTTTTGCCGCCGCTGCGCGGCGGCACTTGCTGCCTGTCTTGTTTCAGATTCGCCCCTCGCCGGGGCGGGCCTTCTTTTCGCTTGTGCGAAAAGAAGCAAAAGCACCCTTAAGGGGGCTTCGCCGCCCTTAAGGATCCCCTCATGGGGGGATTTGTTTTTGCGCTGATCCTGTAGTCTGTCCGGTCTGAACAGGCGGCTCCCGTGTTGGGGACGAAGCGTCTGTCGGAGGATGTATCCGGCAGTCCCTACCGTATTACGCGAGGGGAGCTCCCGGGGTGCTGGAATGCGAATATTCCCGTAGGGGCCGATGTCCCCATCGGCCCACAGTTGACCGCCAGGGTCCCGTCAGAACGGGCCGATGAGGACATCGGCCCCTACGGAGGGCGGGTTTCCGACAGACCACCCCGGGAGATCCAGCGCGTATGACGGTAGGGGCCAAGTTGACATCCTGAAACAGGAGCAGAGCAGGCGAAACCGTACACGCAGTCCGGTAGGCCGGACGGACCAGAGGACAAGCGCAAAAAACAAAATTCCCCCGTAATAAGGTATCGCGCTTCGCGCGATGCCCTAAGGGATCCTTAAACCGCAGGTTTAAGCGCGTTTTTGCCTACTTTTGCCGCGGGGCAAAAGTAGGCGCAGGGTCCGGGGGCGCGCAGCCCCCGGGCCGATTCGAGAAGAATTTCCCGTTCGCCGCCGGAGGCGGCGAAGATCACTTCTCTTCTACCACCATCACATAGATGGTTCCGGAAACCTCATACCCAAGCTTCGCCTTCAATTCATAATTTCCATATGCCTTGATCGGCTCATCCATCACGATCTTCTGCTTGGCAAGCTCGATCCCATACTGCGCCTGCAAGGCATCGGAAACCTCCTTGCTCGTAACAGCGCCAAACAATTTGCCGTTGGCCCCGGCCCGGGCCGTCACCTTGACGGGAGAATTCTTCAGCTTCTCCACAATGGCCTCCGCCTCGGCCTTGAGGCGGGCATCCTCCGCCTTCTTGGCCTTCTCCCGCAGCTTCATGGTGTTCACCGCGTCCGCCGTGGCGGGCACCGCCAGCTTCCGGGGCAGAAGGAAGTTCCGGGCATAGCCCTCCGCTACCTCGATCATCTGGCCCTTTTTCCCCTGGCCCCGCACATCCTGCTGTAAGATCACTTTCATGGTGTTTGTCCTCCTGACTGTCCTTATGCCCCGGCACATGTGCCGGTCATAATGTAAAATTTATTGCGAAAAACCGAGTTGGTTACTTCACATTCGATTGAAAATCCCGCCCGCTGGTAGGCCCTGACGGCCCGGGCGTTGAAGGCGGCTACCGACAGGCGGAACCGGTCCGCGCCGTACCGCTCCGCCCCGAAGCGCAGACACAGCGCGATGAACGCTTCCCCCAGCCCCCGCCCGCACAGGTCGGGCCGCAGGCCCAGCCCCACGTCCAGGCAGTCCTCAGAATAGGGATAGCCCTCCACGGTGGGGATGCGGCCGTCCGGGCCGTAGGAAACGTGGCCGAGGACCGCGCCGCCGGCATCTATCCACGCGAAGGCGTCCGCCTCCGCCGGCTCATCGGGGCGCAGGGCGCGGTAGGGCTCCGAGGCGTTGTAAAAGGCGTAGGGCCCCTCGTACCGCCAGAGGGAGATGGCCTCCTCGTGCTTTTGCAGCCGGGGGACGATACGCGCCCCCTCCAGCATTCTTGCCGCTTCCCTCATCCCTGCCCTCCGTTACGTGATATAGTAGTTGCCGATGGCGTCCAGCACCCGGCGGCGAACCTCCTCCAGGGTGCTGTCCGGCACATGCCCTCCGGCGGAGGTGCCGTTGCCGCCGCCGCCCAGCTGCTCCAGGATCACCTGCACGTTGACCTCTCCCAGGGAGCGGCCCGACATGGACACCCCGTCCCCCTGACGGTAGAGCACGATGGACGCCTGCACCCCCTGGAGATTGAGCAGGTCATCGGCGGTCTTGGCCGCCGTCACCCGGTCCACGTCATTGCGGGCCACAGCCAGGGCAATGTCCCCGTGGACCATCTGGGCCTCCCGGATGATCTCATAGCGCTGGATCATACTGGACAGGTCGCTCTGGAAGTACCGGCGGACCTCATAAGTGTCCGCCCCCGCCCGGCGCAGGAACGCCGCCGCCTCAAAGGTACGGCTCCCCGCCCGCATGACGAAATTCTTGGTGTCCAGCACGATGCCCGCCAGCAGGGCCTCCGCCTCCCCCCGCAGCATGTCGCTGGGCTCCACCAGATATTGCAGCAGCTCCGTCACCAGCTCCGAGGCGGAGGAGGCGTAGGGCTCGTGGAAATTCAGCGCTGCGTTCTCGATATAGGTGGCCGCCCGGCGGTGGTGGTCAATCACCGCCACCCGGTTGCAGGCATCCAGCAGCTGGCGGTTCTCCACCATGTCCGGACGGTTGGTGTCCACCACCACCAGCAGGGCCCCCGGCTGGGCGTGTATGAAGGCATCGGGGCCGCTGACGAACACATCCTCATACTCCGGCAGCTCCCGCAGCTTGCGCACCAGGGGCCGGGCGTTGTTGCCCTCCATGTCAATGACGATCTGGGCCTTCTTGCCCTTCTTCCGGGCGGCGCAGCAGACGCCCGCCGCCGCGCCTACCGCGTCCATGTCCGCGTACTCGTGGCCCATGACGTAAACCTGCCCCGCGTCGGCGATCAGCTCCCCCAGGGCGTTGGCCATGACCCGGCTCTTGACCTTGGTCCGCTTCTCCGTGGACTTGGAGCGGCCGCCGTAGAACTGGAAGTCCAGGCTGTCCTTCACCACCGCCTGGTCGCCGCCCCGGCTGAGGGCCATCTCGATGGACTTCTCCGCCCAGCGGAAGGACTCCTCATAGCTGCCGCAGTCCTTGCCCACGCCAATGGAGAGGGACGCGCCAACGCCGTCCTCGCTGACCACCTGGTGGATGGCTTCCAGCACGGAAAAGCGGTCCTCCACCATATGCTGGAACCAGCTTTCATCGCAGAGGAAGAGATAGCGGTCCCGGTCCAATTTCCGCAGCATCCCGCCCGAGCCGGTGATCCAGGTGTTGAGCCGGTCATCGATCTGGGCCAGGATAGAGCTCTTGGCCGCTTCGCCGCCGGCCTTGAGGAGCTCCTCATAGTTGTCCACCACCAGCAGACAGGTCACCGGGCGGGTGGCCTCATACAGCGCCTCAAGCTGCTTGCTGTCTGTGACATCGATGAAATAGGCGGTGACGATCTGCTCCTGGCTGCCGATCTTGCTGAGCGCGCCATAAACCCGGCAAATGCGCCCGGCGATCTCCGTCAGCTCTTCTCCGGCCTCCGTTGGCGCGGCGCCGGACAGCAGCCGGCTGTAATCAAAACCGGGCGCCATTTCCTCGATGTGCATATTGAACACATCGTCCTGAGCGCCGGAAAGGCTGACAAAGCCATCATTGGCCCAGATGACCTCCCCGCTGTCCGCTCGAAACACCACTACGGGCAGCGGCGTATTGAGCATGCTGTTCTTGCTGATGGAATCAGTGCCGCCAGTAATGGCCTCGATATATTTGGTCACGCTGCGCCGCCGGCGCGCCCTCTGGCGGCGGTGGTAGAGATACAGCGCCGCCAGGGCCAGCGCTTCCCCCGCCGCCAGCAGAGGCTGGACGGGCACGGTCAGGGCCGCGAACAGGGCCAGGCATAAAAAATAGAGCTGCAGATTTGGTTCGATCAGCCGGGACAGCTTTCTATGCATAACGGGATCTCCCTCTCTCCCCCTGGCCGCCTGGGCGGCCATTCCGGGCAAATTCTCTGTTTGCCATGATAATAGTATCTGGTATTATACCACAAGTGAGGGACGCTGACAAGGAAAGTTTGCGGGGGCGCAGGGAAATCAATTTTTGAGGCAGACAGCCGCCGGAATGGCAGGATCCGTGTAGGGGCGAGCATTGCTCGCCCGCACGATACTGGG
>CAMWTG010000109.1 GCA_947177115.1 uncultured Clostridia bacterium | reverse complement strand
CCGCCCGGACAACACCCAAACAATAATGTGTTTTCAAAACACCGGGCGCCCCGTGGAGAGGGCCGCCGCTTCTATAGTCAAAACGATTCAAAAAGCAGCAGATGATCCAACCGGCTTACTCCTGCTCCCAATTGTGCCAGACGTTCTGGACATCATCGTTATCCTCCAACAAGTCGATCATCTTGGTCATGTTCTTGATATCATCCTCGCCGGTGAGCTTGATGTAGTTCTGGGGCACCATCTCAATGGCCGCCTCAGCAAAGACGTAGCCCTTGGCCTCCATAGCGGCGGTAACGGCATTAAAGTTATCAGGATCTGTGGTGATTTCGAACACGTCTCCATCGGCCTCGAAATCCGCCGCGCCGCAGTCCAGCGCGTCCATCATAACGGTTTCCTCATCCAAATCGCCTTCCTCATTGTCAATAACAATGACCCCCTTGCGGTCAAAGCTCCAGCTGACGCAGCCGGTAGCGCCCATGTTTCCGCCGTACTTGTCGAAGAGATGGCGGACCTCGGGGGCGGTGCGGTTGCGGTTGTCGGTCAGTGCCTCTACAATGACGGCCACGCCGCAGGGACCATAGCCCTCATAGACCACCTTCTCAAAGCTGTCGGTGTTGCCGGAACCCAGCGCCTTGTCAATGGTGCGCTTGATGTTGTCATTGGGCATATTGGCGGCCTTGGCCTTGGCAATGACGGTAGCCAGGCGGGAGTTATTGTTGGGGTCGCCGCTGCCGCCCTCTTTGACTGCCACGATCATTTCCCGGGCGATCTTGGTGAAAACCTGAGAACGTTTGGCGTCCGCCGCGCCCTTGGTTTTTTGAATATTGTGCCATTTGGAATGTCCAGACATATGATTGCTCTCCTTTTTAATTGGAATTAATGTGTGGTTCTTTCAAAAAGTATTCTTTCATTCATAGAACTCCGCCATATCCTCCAGCCGCAGGCAGGCCAGCCGCCGCTGAGGGATGCCGTAGCCGCAGGCGCAGTCCAGATCAATGTATCCTTTTCCATGGAAAATACGCAGCTGCCCATCGGGTAGCCCCCGCAGGTAGCGCTCCATCTCCTCATCGTCATATCCCCACAGCTCACAGACCGGCGTATGTCCCGCTACAACGGTCCTGCCATCCGGGAAGGGGCTCACAGCCTCCGGACCAGGCCGCAGCCAGATACGGTCATAGGTATTGTCCGCCGGGAAACCGTGGACCAGGTGGAACCGCCTGCCATCAAGCTCCAGGTCCAGATGGTCCGGGCGGGTACGGAGAAAATCCAGCACCCGCTCCCTTTTCTCTGCGCTCAGGCGGAAAAGGTTGTCGTAGGTGACCTGGCCCCCGTTCCGCCGCCAGTGGTTAACAGCCCGCTCGTTACCGGGCTGGTCTATCGCCTTGAGGCACATGGCCTCGTGGTTGCCCAGCAGCATGACCACGTTCCCCCGCTTCATCACGTCCAGCAGGATGTCCACCCCGCCAACGCCTCCCCGATCTACCACGTCTCCCAGGATATAGAGGGTATCCGCTGCCGAAAAGCCGGTCCGGACCAGCATCCGCCGGTAACGGTCATATTCTCCGTGGAGGTCGGCCATCACATAGTGCATCTCAGCCTCCTGTTCCGGAAGGAATCAAACGTAATATTGAACGGCCTCCTTATGCATGGCGGATTTTTTGATCTTCACCCTCGGGAACGTCTCCTCCAGGTATTTCACCAGCACCGGGCACACCACGTCCTCCGTTGGAAAATGCCCCGCGTCAAGGACTGTCAGACCCAGGTCCCGGGCATCCATAAACTGGTTATATTTCAGGTCGGAGGTAACAAAGGCATCACAGCCGTTCTCCGCCGCCGCCCACAGATACCCGCCGCATGCTCCGCCGCCTACCGCTACCCGCCGGATGGGCTTTCCCCCATCCGCAAACCGAATGCCGTTGGGACTTATCGCAGCCTTCACCCATTGCAGGAAATCCGGTAATGCCATCTCCCCCGGCAGTACGCCCACCCGGAGGACATCATCTCCCCCCGGCAGCTTTTCCACCTGCTCCAGCCCCAGCCGCGCCGCCAGGGCATCATTAACGCCGCCCCCGGCCCGGTCCAGGTTGGTGTGCATACAGATGGCGGCAATGCCGTTCTCGATCAGCTTGAGAAACAGCCGCCCCTGAGGCTTGTCGTCCCGGATATCCTGCACGGGGCTCCAGGCGCAGTTCATCACCGGATGGTGGGCCACGATCAGGTTTGCGCCCCACTCCGCGGCCTCCATCGCCACATCCTCCGTGACATCCAGAGCCACCAGGATCCTTGTGGCCTCCCGGTCCGGCCTGCCGATGAGGAAGCCCACATTGTCTCCCTCCATGGCGCTTTCCTTAGGGGCCAGCTGGCACAGGGCGCTCTCAATTTCCCGCAGCGTTGGCATGTTCCCACTCCCTTTCCTTTTCTTCCAGCCGGGCGATCACGCCCAGAAGTTTTTCCCGTTTTCCCGCCAGAGCCGGATCCCGGGCCTTTTCCAGCCCCGCCGCCGCCCGGCGCAGACGCAGCAGCCTGTCCGCTATGTAAAGCCCCCATAACGGGTCTTCCTCCAGCAGGAACCCGCCCCAGGCCTGGACCTCAGACGCGGGCGGCATTTCACCGCCCCGTACCGTCAGGATGGGGTACAGCACCCCCTTATCCTGGACCAGTTCCTCATGGAAGACCGCGTACCCGTTCTCCGGCAGCCAGGCGCGCAGCGCCTCCGCTTTGCTCATAGGCTGGAGCAGCAGCAGAGGCCCCGCACGGCTCCATGGCGCGGCGGCAAGGATCTCCGTGATGGCATCGCCGCCCATTCCGGCAATAACGACCGCGTCCGCCTCCCCCGGCTCCAGAACGGACAGCCCGTCCCCTAACCGGAAATCCAGGCCCTCCTTCACGCCATACTGTGCGGCAGTCCGCCGGGCGTGGTCCAGCGGTAGCACCCCAATGTCAGCCGCCACGGCCCTCCTGACCCGCCCCTCCAGCAGCAGGGACACGGGGATATAGCCGTGGTCGGTACCGATGTCCGCCAGACACCCGCAGCCCTCCGGAACCAGCGCCGCAATGGCCCGCAGCCGGGGACCCTGATCCAGGTTTTCCGCCACAGCCTCACCCCTCCGGACAACAGAAAGGAAGGGCTCACAAGAATGACCTATGAGCCCTCCATTCATGGATTCGTTTACTTATTGGCCTCGGCGTTAACGGCCTCCAGCAGTTTCTCCACATCCACGCCGTGAACGGCGCAGGCCTCGGCAACGGTTTCGCCCCGGCTGCTGGGGCAGCCCAGGCAGTGCATGCCAATGGACAGGAAGATGGGAGCGGTCTGGGGGGCCATATCCAGGATATCGCCGATGATAGTATCTTTGGTAATGGTAACCATGGGAAAAACCTCCAAGTTCTTTATCTTTTCTCTGCTGTGCTACTTCAGCGGAAATAGTATACCCCAATATTCCGCTGATTTCAATACCTTTTTCAATTTTACCGCCCGTTTTCCGGAAACTGCCCTCAGAATGCGCCCCGCCGCCGCGGCCGCTTATAGGGCGGACGCCGCTGGGCGGGCTTGTCGATGAGGATGATATCGTCCCCGATCTGTTTGATGCACTCCCAGGGGATATAAAACTCCTCCCCCCGCCCGAACAGTCCAAAAAAACGGCAGGGCCCCGGGACTACCAGCGCCGCTACCTTTCCCTCCGGCAGCAGTACCTCCACATCTCCCACATATCCGATGCGGCAGCCATCGCAGATATTGATCACCTCTTTGCACCGCATCTCTACCATCCTGCATTGCATAGCCGTCACCCCTCTCACGAAGAGTGTATGCCGGCCAGGGAATGTCCTATCTCATCAAATGTTCTTCTGTATTGTCTTCAGCGCGTTTTTCTCCAGCCGGCTCACCTGTGCCTGAGAAATGCCCACCTCGGCGGAAACCTCCATTTGGGTCTTGCCCTCGTAAAAGCGGAGGGCAAGGATATGCTTCTCACGCTCTCCCAGCCGCTCCAGGGCATCTTTCAAAGCGATATGCTCCAGCCAGCGCTCATCGGTGTTTTTGGTATCCTTCACCTGATCCATAACGCATACGGTATCGCCGCTGTCGGAGTACACCGGCTCGAAGAGGCTCACCGGATCCATGATGGCATCCATGGCAAATACCACGTCCTCCCGGGGGATCCCCAGCTCCGCCGCCAGCTGCTCCACCGTGGGTTCCCGCTGGGACTGGGCCATCAGCCGCTCTCTGGCCTGCATCACCTTATAAGCGGTGTCCCGCATGCTACGGCTGACCCGAATAGCGCTGTTGTCCCGGAGGTAGCGGCGAATCTCTCCCACGATCATAGGCACGCCATATGTGGAAAAGCGCACCGGCTGGGTGATGTCAAAATTGTCAATGGCCTTGATGAGCCCTACACAGCCCACCTGGAACAGGTCATCTGCATTTTCTCCCCGGCCCATGAATTTCTGAATCACCGACAGCACCAGCCGCAAGTTCCCCTGGATCAGCTTCTCCCTGGCCTCCTTATCCCCCTCCTTGGTCCGCCGCAGCAGCTCCATTGTCTCCTCGTTGCGCAGAACCTTCAATTTTGAGGTATTTACCCCGCAGATCTCCACCTTTCCCTGCACGTCCTCATCCCCTTTGGCGAAAACTTACAAAGGCAGTTTTCCCCTGACCGGGGAGATTATACGGGAGGAAAAATAGAGGTTTTGTCGGGCGCGGGGGCCGCGTTGGAATATACAGTCATCCAGGCCGTTGTTCCAAACACCCAAAAGTACGCGAGGCGCTGAAAGCGCCTCGCGCACAGCTATTTATTATAACCTGTCGGGAAACGTGCTGGTGTCCGCAGGCCGCTGGGTGGACCATATAATCAAAAAGCCGCGTCATACCTCGCTGAAGATATACCGATGTTTCCGGCCACCCTCCAGCAGAGCCTCGATGACCGGACTTCCATCATACTCGGTGGCCAGGAACTCCACGCTGCGCTCCCGGCGGTACTGGTCCTGAACATACAGCGCGGGACTCTCCAGACGCAGCTCCAGGATCTCCCGCCGGTCCGGCAGCATACCTCCGGTACAGGGGATATATTCTTCCTTGATGACCTCATAAGTTTTCATGGTTTTCCCTCCTTTCTTCACTCAGATGAGACGTTTCCTATTATTCTGCGGCAAAATTCAGAATAATATACCATGGCCCCGGCATATAGCCTGCCGCCCGTTCCTCCGGGCTGCCACTTGGAGGATTTGTGCAATTTTTTGCCGCAGCGGAAAAAAGATTTTTCATCCGTTCCTCTCTGGTCCGCAATTTTTCCTGCATAGACGCCGCTGTTTTGCAGGAATGCTCCCGCGCCGTTGCAAAACAGTTCTATTTTGTCCTATTTATTCGTCAAGTCTACAATTTTCAGAAAGAAACCTCTTTTTTACTTATTAACTATTCACAAAAAAGTTTTGTTGTGCTACACTCAAGCCATCACATACGGCAGGCGGCCACCAGGCCCGCCGCCAATAAATGGAGGAAAACTTGTATGGTAGAAGTCATTAAACAGGGCGCGTATCTGCTGGACGGACAGATCGTCCCCGCCAGCGAGGCACAGAAGCAGCCCTCCCCCGCAGAAGCCCGGGAGAAGACCATCGCCTACTCCATCCTGCGTACCCACAACAAAGGAACGGACCCCAAAAAGCTGCGCATCAGATTTGATGCGCTGATCTCTCACGACATCACCTTCGTGGGCATCATCCAGACTGCCAAGGCCAGCGGCCTGAAAGAGTTCCCCATTCCCTACGCCATGACCAACTGCCACAACAGCCTGTGCGCTGTGGGCGGCACCATCAACGAGGATGACCACGCCTTCGGCCTCTCCGCCGCCAGGAAGTACGGCGGCATCTACGTTCCCGCCAACCAGGCCGTTATCCACCAGTACGCCCGGGAGCGTCTGGCCGGCTGCGGCAAAATGATCCTGGGCTCCGATTCTCACACCCGCTACGGCGCTTACGGCTGCATGGGCGTAGGTGAGGGCGGCGGCGAGCTGGTCAAGCAGCTGCTGGAGAATACATATGATGTGTCCGCCCCCGAGGTGGTCCTGGTCTATCTGGACGGCAAGCCCCGCAAGGGCGTGGGCCCCCAGGATGTGGCCATCGCCCTGGTGGCGGCTACTTTCCCCCACGGCGATGTAAAAAACAAGGTGCTGGAGTTCATTGGCCCTGGTGTGAAGGAGCTGAGCTGCGACTACCGCATTGGTATCGATGTGATGACCACCGAGACCAGCTGCCTTACCTCCATCTGGGAGACGGACGAGACGATTCGGAAATATTACGAGAATATCGGCCGTCCCGGTGACTACAAGGAACTGAAACCCCAGAACGGCGCGTACTACGACAGCGTAGTGAAGATCGACCTGAGTAAGGTGGAGTGCATGATTGCATTGCCCTTCCACCCCTCCATCGCCTACACCGTGCATGAGCTCCAGGAAAATCCAGAGAAGATCTTTGCTGAAGTGGAGGAGGCCTGCAACAAGCAGCTGGGCGGCAAGGTGAAGATGGACCTCCGCCGTAATATCGTGGACGGCAAGGTTGTCTGCGACCAGGGCGTGATCGTGGGCTGCTCCGGCGGCATGTATGAGAATATCGTGGAGGCCGCCCATATCCTGGATGGCGGCAGCATCGGCAACGGCTATTTTGACATGAGCGTCTATCCCTCCTCCACCCCCATCTCCCTGGCCATCACCAAAAACGGCGTTTCGGCCAGACTGATGGAGGCCGGGTGTGTGATGAAGCCCGCCTTCTGCGGCCCCTGCTTCGGCGCGGGCGATACTCCCGCCAACAACGCCCTGTCCATCCGCCATGCTACCCGGAACTTCGCCAACCGGGAGGGCTCCAAGCCCGGAAACGGTCAGATCTCCGCCGTAGCTCTGATGGATGCCCGCTCCATCGCCGCCACCGCCCGGAACGGCGGCGTACTGACGGCGGCTACCGATATCGAATACGATCTCCCCACCGCCGAAGAGCTGGAGTACCGCTATGACGGCAGCGTTTACGCCAAGCGCTGCTACGAGGGCTTCGGCAAGGCTGATCCCAGCGAGGAGCTGCGCTACGGCCCCAATATCAAGGATTGGCCCCATATGCCCAGGCTGGAGGACGATCTGCTGGTGCAGCTGTGCGCCGTGATCCACGACCCCGTTACCACCACAGACGAGCTGATCCCCTCCGGCGAGACCAGCTCCTACCGCTCCAACCCCATCGGCCTGAGCGAGTTTGCCCTTAGCCGCCGGGTACCGGAGTATGTAGGGCGAAGCAAGGCCGTCCGTGCCCTGGAGGAGGCCCGGGAGGCCGGCGAGGTCCCCGCCGAAGCGGTGGAGATCCTCTCCAAAGTAAACGGCGACCTGAAGCATACCACCATCGGCTCCTGCGTGTTCGCCAACAAGCCCGGCGATGGCTCCGCCCGGGAGCAGGCGGCGTCCTGCCAGAAGGTGCTGGGCGGGTTTGCCAATATCTGCTACGAGTACGCCACCAAGCGGTACCGCTCCAACTGCATCAATTGGGGCATTGTGCCGTTTACCATGGATGAATCTATCGGCTTCCCCTGCGAGGACGGCGACTGGGTGTATATCCCCGGCTTGAAAAAGGCCATTGCGGAGGGCGTGGAGGATATTCCCGCCAAAGTCATCCGCAAGGACGGCAGCGTCCAGGATCTGCCCCTCAAATGCGCGGGCCTCACCCCTGACGAGCGTCTGATCCTTCAGGAGGGCTGCTTGATGAATTACTATGCCGCCGGATATGGCAAGGATTAAGGTACGCAGCTATGGAGGAGGATAAAAAAGATTTTTGGGAGGAACGCTGGAAGGCCGGAGGACTGGAGGCGTTTGCGGATAACCTGGCACAGTATTACCAATGGAAGGACGAAGCAGTAGAGATATTCAGAAGCCATGGCATCAAAACTGTCTGCGATGCGGCCTGCGGCTATGGCGCATACAGTCTTGCGTTTGCATCCAATGGTTTTCAGGTAAGCAGCTTTGATATTTCTTCTGCCGCAGCCAAGATCACCAGACGCAGTCTGGAAAAGTATGGTATAACCACAGATGTAAAGGCGGCGAGCATCCTGTCCACCGGATATGAGGACGGAGCGTTTGACGGAGTTGTCGCCAGTTCTGTCCTGGATCACATGACGGCTGCAGACGCGCAAAGAGCCCTGTCCGAGCTTTACCGGATCACCAGACCGTGGGGATTGATCCTGGTGTCCTTTGATACGCCGGAGGAATCCGACCGCGAAATGGATCACGAGGTCCTTGAGGACGGCAGCCTGCGGTATGCGGACGGCACCTCCAGGGCCGGGATGATCTTCCATCCCTACGGCGAGGAGGAGA
>CAMWTG010000108.1 GCA_947177115.1 uncultured Clostridia bacterium | reverse complement strand
CGCCACATTTTAATCGCCGAACTTTACCGATTTTCGAGTGTGTCGACTATATTCCTGAATTTCTGCCCGGTAACGATATTTCATTTTTAATCGAGGAATAGTATCAGAGATTTTGGCAGTACTTGGCATACAAAAAGTACGCAAGTTTTCAAATTGAATGTTGTACGAGGCAGCTCTATGAAAACAATAAATCCCGAAGCAGAAAAGATAATAATTGAACGATTTGGAAAAGACTCTGTTATTGCACTGTCAACCATAGAAAATGGTGTGCCTTATGTGCGATATGTAAATGCCTATTATGAGAATGGAGCATTTTATATCATTACGTATGCACGATCAAACAAGATAAAACATATAGAAAGCAATCCTATCGTTGCAATAGCCGGCGATTGGTTCACAGCGCATGGAAAGGGTATCAACCTGGGTTACTTTGGTAAAGATGAAAACTATAGGATTTCTGAAAAACTGAAAACGGTCTTTGCGGAATGGGTCGGAAACGGACATAATGATTTTGATGATGAGAATACCATAATCCTATGTATAGAATTGACCGATGGATTATTACTCTCACATGGAACCAAGTACGAGTTTTAGGCATCAAAGTCTCACTGTTTACCGAAGTTTTCTATATTGCGTACGGGTTAAAATCCGGTACATAAAGCAGCACGCATTCCAGGCAGTTTCTTACCGGAAATAATAGGAACCGCAAAAAACACCGGAACAAAATCCCCCCTGCAAACGTCCAATCAGGCGGTAAAGGCGTTAACGCCTGTCATCATTACAATCATCGGAGGAACCAAAGAGATGAAAAAGAAGCTTTCCCTGCTGCTGGCTCTGGCCATGTTGCTGAGCCTGACGGCCTGTTCTCTGAACATAGGGAACAAGTACGATACCAACACCGGCCCGGAGGATGAAACCGGCTCCTCCACTGCACAGCCCCAACAGCCCGATGAACCGGAGGACGGAGACCAGCCCACCCAGGGAACAGAGCCTGTGATCCCGGCTCCCGCCGAACCGGCTGCCCCCGCCCCGGAGGAACCGGACGGCGAGGATCAGGACAACGATGACGCCGCCCCCGTTGTCCGCGTCAGTCACACGGACGTTACGCTGAAATATACCGGCGAGACCTTCCGCTTCACCGTCTGGAACAGCGAGGGCGCCGCGCCCGACAGCTGTACCTACACCTCCGCCGATCCGGCGGTGGCTTCGGTGGACGAGGCCGGCGGAGAAGTCACCGCCGTGGCTCCCGGGACCACCACCATCACGGTCCGCGCGTCATTTGGCGGTGAGCAGCAGGACTTTGACTGTATTGTCCGGTGCGTATGGGAGGAGTCGGAACCCAGCCTGCCCGTTTCCGGCGGCGCGGAGCTGCCCTCCCTCACGGACTTCTTCGCTACGCTCCAGGAGAACTACGATGCTCTGGGGGCCATGATGGTCATGGAGGGCGAGCTGCTGGAGAACTATTATCCCGGCCTCAGCAGTATTGCCGCCGTGGAGGAGATCTACATCCAGGAAACCATGATCAGCGTCTCCAATGTGGCCGTGGGACTGGTCAAGCTGTCCGAAAACGCCACGCTTGACGACCTTATCGCCGTACAGGATGTCCTCCAGGCCCGGATCACCACACAGGCCAATGGCGGCGCATGGTATCCGGAATCCTGCGAGACCTGGAACCAGGGCGTGATCACCTCTGTCTCCAACGTGGTAGGTATGTTCGTCTACCCTGCTGAGGCCCAGTCCATGGCAGACCTGTTTACGGACACGTTCAGCAATTGATATTATTTCCGCATTTTTTATTTGGAAATAATAATCCTCAACTGCATCGGCAAAAAACGGAAGGGCCGCTGCCAAATGCTGGCAGCGGCCCTTTTCCGCGTCTGTTCTTCAGGGCATCATACTATTCCTTGACTAAAAATGCAGCATCGTTACCGGGCAGAAATCTAGGAACAGCAGTGATTTCAGGCTCGAGGTAAAAGTTCTTTTTGATACTTTTTCTCAAGAAAAAGTATCAGCCTCTCCTGATCTTCACCCATCCAACTACGTCCTCCAGTTTCTCGCCGGGAGCGTGGATGAACAGGCTGTACTCCCCCGGCTTCACCGGGTCCTTCCAGGTCATGGAGCCGGTGCGGACCGCCATCTCCCCATCCGTGCGGCGGTTGGACACCGTCAGATAGGTGGTCTGGGGCTTCTTGTCCCCCGGCTTGGCAAAGCCCACCGCCAGCCGGTCCCCCTTCTCCGCTGAGACGCTGTAATACACCTGATCCCCTTCGTCCAATTCATAGGTCCCCAGCCAGACGTATTCGCCGGCCTTCACCGCATCCAGCTCCACCGGGATCTCCCTGTAATCGTCCTCGAACAGGTCCTCGATCTCCACCTGGGTCAGCTCCGCCGTGCCGGTGATCTCCCCGGCCTCATTCCGGATGATCTTGATGTTGACCGTCCCCTCCGGGTTCATGTCCAGGGTGTAAAATGCCTTGTCGGGCCGCTGGTCCAGGAAGACGTCCACCAGCTCGCCCTTGTAGTAATAACTTTTCCCTTCTTTGGTCACGCCGTAAGGGGCATATTCCGCCGCCTGCCGCCGCTCCAGTTCCGCATCGTTCTTATCTTTCCAGTCCTCCCAATCCCAATCATCGTTATCCCAGTCCTCTCTGGCCTCCAGCCTGCCCAGCAGAATGGACTGAAACGCAAGTTTTTCGTCCTTCACCGCCCGGTCCAGCCAGGCACCCAGCATCTCCGCAGGCATCCGGTCCGCCAGAACGGAGAATTTGGCAAAGTCGCCGTCCGCGTATGCTTGCTCCGCAAAGGTCTTGACAATGCCGCCGTCCGCTTCCAGGCCGTCCACGGCCAGGGAGAAAAACACAATATCATCGTCCTCGCAGATCCTCTCCATCCAGGCCGTCTGCTCCGGCTCGCTGAGCCTGGCGAATACCGTCTTGAAGAAGGGCAGGTTCCCAGCCTCATAGTACTTCTCCGCCAGCTCCGCCGGGGCGCTTCCGCCGGTCTTTTCCCACCGGTACACCAACGGGCGCTTCAGGGGGAGGTCCGTGTCCCGGGTCTCCTTCGCAAGCCGGGCCAGCACTTTTGTCAGGGCCGCTATGGCTTTTTCGTCCCTCATAACGTCCCCGGCGGCTTTGTTGAAGTATACCTCCAATTTACCGCCCTCCGGCAGGGTGATGAAAGCGGAAGAGGTCCCATCTTCCCGCCAGTCTCCCCGCTGTAAATTCCAACCGATCCCAAACATATAGGGCATTTCATAGTAACATTCCATGGTGTAGCGCTGGGTCTCATCCTCCCCGTTTCCGGCCGCCTTGCCGGAGAGCACGGCGGTCCCCTCCGGCGCGGGCATCCCGGTATACGCTCCCGCCGCCACAGCGGTCAGCCCTACCAGCGCCGCCAGCGCCAGGGACAGCGCGGCGGCGGATCTTGTGATCTTCTTGAAATTCATGATCGCATCCAACCTTTCCTTCAGTAATCTCCCGTTTTTTCCCAGGGTGGCGGCGGACAGATCCGCCTTGTAGCCGCCCCCCGCCTCCATAGCCCGCAGCAGGGCATCGCCATAGGCCCGCCGCCCCGCCTCGTCCAACCGCAGCAGCGCGGCTTCATCGCAGGCCAGCTCCCCCGTCCGCTCGATCTCCCGGCTCATCCAGTGGACCAGAGGGTTGAACCAGTGGACGCACACCGCCAGCTGCACCAGCCATTTGTACAGAATGTCCCCCCTCCGGCAGTGGATCAGCTCGTGGAGCAGCACATATTTCAGATCCTCCTTCCCCAGCGCCGCCGTGGGCAGCACCACCCGGGGCCGCAGGGTCCCCAGCAGCATGGGCGTTGCCAGCAGCGGGTTGACATACACCTCCACAGGCCGCTTCACCCCCGCCATGGCTCCCGCCTCCGCCGCCAGGTCCAGCAGGGCCGGGTCCTCCGCCGCCGTCCACCCCGCCCGGACGTACCGGACAAACCCCTGATAGGCGGTGGCTTTCCGTACCGCCAGGACCAGCGCCCCCGCCAGCCATATCAGCCACAGGTTCTCCAGCGCCGCAGTCCCCAGCTCCCGCAGCCGGGAGGGCTCCTCCGGCTCCCGGCGTGCGGGACCGCCGGTTCCCTCAGGGGTCTGGTCCGCACCAGTCTCCCCGGACGCGGGCGCGGCGATGGCCTGGACGGCGGTCCGCTCCGCCCGCACCGCCAGCTCCCCCGCCGGACTGCCCGCCGGGGCGAGGGGCAGCAGCAGCCGCAGCACGGCGATCAGCCAGATGTAATATCCCCACCGCCTGCCGGCCCTCCCCCGGACCAGCTTTTCCAGCAGCCAGATCAGGGAGATCACCGCTGACCCGGACAGGGACAGCGACAGGATGATCGTCAGCCCCTCCGTCATTTCTTCCCGTCCTCCCAGAACCGTCTTAATTCCTCATAGTCCTTCTCCGACAGCATTTCCCCTTGGATCAGGGTGGCCACCAACCCCCGGGCGTCCCCGGCATAGAGCTTGCCCACCAGGGCCCGGGCCTGATGAGAGCGGTACTCCGCCTGGGATACCAGGGCGGTGTATTCGTTCCGCCGTCCGATCTTGCTGGTTTTGAGCAGCCCCTTGTCCACCAGCCGGGACAACAGGGTGATGACGGTGTTTTTCTGCCAGGTCCGCCCCGCCTTTCCCAACTCCTCCATGATGTGGGCGTATCGGGCGGAGCCCCCGGCGGCCCAGACGATCTCCATCAGCTCCAGCTCGGAATCGGATACTTGCTGCGTCATATCGCGTCCTCCTTTGCCTACATATTGTAGTCTATCCGTAAGATAACACAGTGTAGGCCAAATGTCAAGAGGCTGTTTGCTGGAAGATCAATTTTGTGCCGGGACATGGTTTGTGTCAAAGCAACAAATTTAAGTCGGCCATACGGAACAGATCCCGGGACAGAAAAACGGCGTGACTGGCACAGTCACGCCGTTTATTACGGTCATATTTTCTTGCACACGGTTACCCCAGCAGGTCGTTCAGGGCGGTGTACTCCACAGAGATCGCCTTGCCGTCCTGGAAAAGGACAGACAGCAGGCAATCCCCGTCCTCATAGGTGTACTGCTGGCCAATGGCATCGTACTCCTCGCCATAGGCGGCGGTCACATCCTCGGGGGTGGAACCGATGGTGATCCCTTCGGGAGTAGAAACAGCATTGGTGAGGATGCGGACGCTGGAAATACGGTCTACGTCCCCATCGGGGTAGGTGACGATCTCCACCCCGTCATAGGTATAGGTCTTGTCCAGCCCCTCAAAGGCACAGCTTTCCGCCTCAAAGTAGTTGGCGGGATCCCCCAGGTAAGCCAGCAGGGGGGCGAAGTCCGCATTGGCGGGCAGGGCGCAGCCCTGGTAGGCCAGCACATACTTGCTCTCCGCCTTTGTCTGGGGCGCGGGTCCGGCGGGCGCTTGGGGCTCATCGCTGGCGGGGACATCCGGCGATGCCGGGGCATCGTTCTGGCCATTGGCAGCGGGGGGCGCCTGGTCGTTGACATCAGACTGTCCATCGTCCTTGCTGCCGCAGGCGGCAAGGGAGAACACCATCAGCAGGGCAAATAACAGGGTAAGTACTTTTTTCATTGCGTTCATTCCTAAGATCTCCTTACATATTTGTTCCCGCCCGTTTGGGGCAGGGATCATTCCGGCTTCTTCGCGCCGTAGCTCTTCAGGTAGCCGATCTCCTCCAGCTCCCGGGCCTGGTCCTCCGCCATAGCGTGGTACCGCTGGCTGCGCTGGCTCCACAGCGCCTGGATCTCCGCGTCTCCGCTGTGGTCCGGCAGATCGTAATGATCCGCCAGCCACTGGCCGAACCACTTCGTCAGCTTCTCCGCGCCGGAGAGGTTCAGATGCAGGCCCCCATCATAGGTATCCTGGGTAAAATCCAGTCCAACCTCATCAATCAGCTCCAGGAAATTGATGTACGGCACGCCCTTCTCACGGGCATAGTCCTCCATCTGTTTGTCCCACTCATCGTACCAGTAGGGGTACAGGCTAGGCGCCTTGATGAGCACCAGTTGGATGCCCTTCTCCGTGCAGAGATTTACCATCTTGTCCAGATAGTCATAGCAATTCTGGTCAAACTGATAATCCGCCAACGGCCGTCCCTCCGGGATCGTCCCCGCCGCCTTCACGTCCGCACGCATCAGGAAACCCGCGTGGGAGACGCTGTTCCGCTGGAACATCCCGCTCACATCCTCCCCGGACAGCTCGCTCCACCGGCTGTGGTAGCGCAGGAGCGGGAATACATAGCTGAGAAAGTCCTCTTCCGCCGTCATGGAGGCCCGGACCGCCCCCAGCTTGGACGCGCTCCAGCGCATCCCGTCCAGATTCAGCCGGTTGTACGCCTCGCTCTGCGGCTCGCCGTACTTCATGGACAGCACGTTAAAGACGACCACCTCCGGCGTCTCATACCGCAGAGTTTCCTCCAGCAGGTAGTAAGACTGCCAGATCAGCTGCTGTGCGCTGCCCCGGATGAAGCTGGTGATCCCATGCTCCTCCCACAGCGTCACCGGAGAGAAATTTTCGTAGACCTCGCAGTCCCCCACAAAAATCACGTCATGGTGGGTAGGATCATCGTAGTAATCGGCGATCAGCGTCCCTTCCGGGATATTCAGCTGGCCGTACTTGGGCCGCATCAGCTCCTGGATCAGGAACAGGCACCCTATCAGGATCAGGACGGCGGCTGCGCCGGTGAGAAGGGCGGTATGCTTCTGCTTGGTTTTCACACCAGAGCCTCCTTAAAATTGGTTATAGATAAACTGGTTTGCGTCAAAGCCCACACCGTAAGCCCCGAACACCACCACCGCCAGCAGCAGCGCGCCGAACACCGCCCAGCGCAGCGCCAGCGGCTTCTCCGCCAGCTGTTCCCGGACGCTCCCCCGCCGCTGGACCAGGGAGACCCCCAGCATCAGCAGCGCACCCGCGCCCGCCGCCAGCCAGTCCGCCCCGGACGCACCCAGCGCCAGCATGGACCCGTCCCAGAGCACCGGCAGATCGAACCGGGTAAAGATGGTCCCCACCGCCCGGAACGTAACGGGGACATCCCGGTAGCAGTCCAGCACCCGCACCGCGCCCATGAGCCAGAAGGTCCGCCCCACCTGGAACAGCCGCCATCCAAAGCTGCGTCCCAGCCCGGGAAACCGTTCATGGAATCTGGCGTACAGCGGCTCCAGCTCCTGGGAGATCAGGATGATCACGCCGTTGAGCAGTCCCCAGACGATGAAATTCCAGCTGGCCCCGTGCCAGACGCCGGTGACAAACCAGGTAAGCATGGTAGCCAGATATACCGGGAACCGCTTCGCGGCCCCCGCGCCGAACCTGGCCTTGACTTTCTGCGTCCAGCCCAGCATGGTTTTCGAAATGGAAACCGGATAAAAGATATAATCCCGGAACCAGGAGCCCATGGTGATGTGCCAGCGCCGCCAATATTCGGCGGTGGACTTGGAGAAGAAGGGGCGGTGGAAGTTCTCCGCCACCTCTACGCCCAGGCACTGGGCCGCGCCGATGGTCACATCGATGCCGCCGGTAAAGTCCGCATACAGGGTAACGGCATACACGGCCATCAGCGCCAGAACGTACACGCCCTGGTACTCGTCCGGGCTGCCGGACAAGGTCCGAACCACCGCCATCAGCCTGTCCGCCACCACCAGCTTTTTGAAGAAGCCCCACAGCATCCTCTGCAGGCCAAAGGTGACCTGGGCCGTATCCCACCGGTGCTCCGCCAGCAGGGAAGGAGCCAGCGCGTCATACCGGCTGATAGGCCCCTGAATGAGCTGCGGGAAAAAGGATACGAACAGCGCGAACTTCCCCAAATTCCTCTGCGGCTGGTATTTGTTCCGGTAGACATCCAGCAGGTAGCCCATAGATTGAAAAATATAGAAGGATATCCCCATTGGCAGCAGGAAGTGGGGCAGCGCAATGGCCTCTTCCCCGCCGCCGAAGAGGCCGATCAGGCCATTGACGTTTCCCAGGAGGAAATCGGTATATTTCACCACGGCCAGCGCACCGAAGTTAAAGGTAATACCTCCCAGCATCCACAGCCTGGCAGCAGCCTTGGCCTTAGCTTTCCGGGCCTTTCTCGTCTCCCGGTCGGAGACGGCTTTATTTTCCGCCAACCACTGCTCATGGGCGGCATAAAGCTTTCCGATCTCTCTCCCGCAAAGCCAGGTGGAGAGGATGGTGGACGCCATGTAGGACATGGCGGTCCAGCCCGCGAAGGCATAGAAGAACAAGCTGCCTGCCAGCAGCAGTTTCCATTGCCAGGATTTTGGCAGTATGTAGTAAAAGAGAAGTAGTATTCCAAAAAACAGAAGAAATCCAAAGGAGGTAAAGGACATAGTTATATCTGCGGCCCTGGGGGCCGCCTCCCATTTTTTCTTTCGGATAGATTCGCGCCTCGCCGGCGCGGGGGCGTTCTTTTCCCTTGTGGGAAAAGAACC
>CAMWTG010000107.1 GCA_947177115.1 uncultured Clostridia bacterium | reverse complement strand
TATTATATCCTCCTGTGGCCCGGGGGGTTGGCTCGTTCCGCTCCTTAATGCTCTCTCCCCCCCCCCCCCCCCCCGCCCCGCCGCGTCCATGGGCAAGACCACCGGCGTCCCATCCGGCGGGTCGTTTTTGTTTACGCAGCCTGCGCCAGCCCCAGATCCCGCAGCTCCTCCGCCGTCCGGGCCGGGCCGTGGGCCAGGAGGAGGCGTTTGCCCTGCTGCTCCAGCTTGTAGCGCAGGCACTCCCGGAACAGACCGGATCCGGGGGCGGCGGCTCCCACGCACACGGCCTCCCAGGCGTTGGCTATCCGCCGGGATTCCTTGTGGATGAAGTCCCGCCGCCGGTTGGCGGCATGTTCGTGGAGGAGCCGCAGCTTTCGCAGCTGTTTTTCATAGTTGCGGGAGCCCCGCTGCATCCGGGAGAGTTTTTTCTGCATCCGGACCAGCTTCTCCCGGTACTGTTCCGTTCCTGGAGGTAAGCCCGGCGGGGTCAGGAGGCCCAGGGTGTTTTCTGCCGTAGGCGCGGGCCGCTGGGGGACCTTGGCCTCATAGGAGAAGGTCAGGGCAATGAAGTACTTACCAGACCGGGTCTTGCTGACGGCGGCGGACCGGAGGGACCACCCATGGAGGGGCCTGCGGTGAAAGACGGCCCGGACCACGCCCAGCTTGGGCAGCCGGACGCCCTCATCGGTGAGGTAGACCGTAGGCCCGGAGGGCAGCTGGCGGCAGGGGGTGGTGAAGGAATCCCGCCCGGACTTCTTCCGCCGGAACTTGGGACGCCGGAAATCCGCCGGGTCCCGGAAGTAGTCCAGATAGGCCCGCCGCAGGCTCTGGTGGGCGGCGCACAGCGCCTGACTGTCCACCTCCCTGAGGAAGGGGGCTTCTTTTTTATAGTGGGCGGGGGTGGGGATATACTGCAGATCCGTGGCGGCATAGAATTCCCGCACATCGGCCAGCATCCGGTTCCACAGGTAGCGGCAGCAGCCGAAGGTCTTTTCGATCAGCGCGGCCTGCTCCAATGTGGGATGGAGGCGGAGCTTGAGGACGGTATAGCGGGTAGTTTTCTGCTCCTCCATGGACCGCCCTCCTTCCGGATATTTTGAAAAGGTATACCTTTTCGAACAGCGGACCGGTATTCAAAAATTTTGTGAAAAGCTATTATCTTTCCACAAGCCGTGCCGATTATAGTGATGTAAAACAAAACTGCCCGTGGTTCGAAAAGGTATACTTTTTCGAACCACGGGCAGTATGTATTCCTGGCCCCGCCGCCCCGGGCGGGGGAGGCGTTTGATCAGGGAGGCCGTTTCAGCTTAGACACCTTGGTATAAAAGGTGCTGGGCGGCAGGCCGCAGGCGCAGGCCGCTTCCCGGAGGGTCAGCTTTTTCCCCTGCCAGTCTCTGCAGACCTGGTGGAAGTTCTCCGGCAGGGGGCGGGGCGGCCTGCCGAATCTCACGCCCTTGGCCTTGGCCGCCGCGATGCCCTGCTCCTGCCGCCGGCGGATGTTGGTCCGCTCGCTCTCCGCCACAAAGGACAGGATCTGCAGCACCAGATCCGCGATGAACGTACCCATCAGGTCTTTCCCGCTGCGGGTGTCCAGCAGGGGCATGTCGATGACGCAGATGTCCGCCCCAATGTCCTTGGTCAGCGCCCGCCACTGGTTCTGGATCTCCTCGTAGTTGCGCCCCAGCCGGTCGATGCTCAGGACGTAGAGCAGGTCCCCCGGTTTGAGTTTCCGCACCATCCGCTTGTATTGCGGCCGGTTGAAATCCTTGCCGGACTGCTTGTCGATGAACAGGTTTTCCACCGGGATGCCTTTCCCCTTCAGGGCCGCCCGCTGCCGTTCCTCGTTTTGGTCTATGCTGGATACGCGGATGTATCCGTAAGTCGTTCCCATTCCATGCGCCTCCCTTTCTCTTTCCAGTCGCGGAAGGGGGATCTTCCTGAAATAGTTGTACCAGAAAAAGAGCCGCCCCGCCATATCCGAAAGCGCCGGATATGGCGGGGCGGTCCTTAGTGCGGAGCCTGTTATAGGATGATTTTCGAATCAAAGATCCGGAGATCATAAGTTTGATGAAAGCTGTTTTGCTCGCCGCAGGCGGCGGGGCCGTCCTATTCCACCACGTACCGGGTCACGCCGAACAGCTTGGCCAGCTGGAGCTTGGCGGCCATGCTCTCCTCGCTCTGGTACCAGACGTAGGCGGTCTGATAAGCGTTGGGGGCATAGGTGCAGCCGGCGCTCTGATACTGCTCGGAGTAGAAGGTCTCCACGTCCTTCCCGGCCAGGACATCCCCCACTTCCTTGGCGGAGATCAGCTCGCTGCCGCCGATGAGGTTGCCGCCGCCATCGGTCAGGGTGCGCACGCCGCCGGCCATCAGGCGCAGGGCATAGCGGGACATATCCTCGCCGTTGTTCTTCATCCGCCGCAGGGTGGCGTACAGATCCGCCAGGGGCTCCAGGGGGGTGATGGGCATCTCATCGCCTGCCTGGGCCATGGGCGTGGCAATGGTGATCAGCTGATACTGCCCCGCCGCCGCCAGCTTTACCGGTTCAACGGCCAGCTGGTCGTAGACCCGCACCAGTACGGCGGCGGCCTGCTCCCGGGTGGCGGGGGCATCGGGGTCGAAGCGGCCGCTGCCCTTGCCGTTCATCAGGCCCAGGTCATAGGCCAGGGTGACGAACCCCTTGTTCACGGAGACATCGCTGAAGGGCACCCCGTAGCTGGCGGCGGTCTCCGCCAGGGAGGACCGGTATCCCAGTCCCCGCACCAGCATGGAGGCCATCTCCCCCCGGGTCAGATCCTCGTTGGGGCGGAAGTCCTGCCGCGCGGCGGCTACCGCCCGGTTGGCCAGCACAGTCTCCACCGCGGAATAGAACCACCGGTCCTTCTCCACATCGGTGTAGGAGGGCTCCTCCGGGCGAACCTCCTCCCAGCCGAACAGCCGCACCAGCGCGGCGGAAAAAGCGGCCCGGGAGATGGGCTGGCCCAGGCCGAAGCGGCCATCGCCCACCCCCTGGAAGAGGCCCAGCTCCGTAGCGCGCCGGATGCTCTCCGCGGCCCAGTGGTCCTGCGGTACGTCCGCGTACTCCGCCGCGGCGGCCCGGGGGGCGAGGCCGAGACACAGGATCCCGGTCAGAACAAATATCAACAGGCGTTTTTTCATGGTGAACTCCTCGTTTCTTAGAAATTGGGTATCATTTTACCAGATTTTTCCCCCGTAGTCAAATTTTCAAACCAAGCGCTCTGTTTTTCGGCAAAACTAGTGAAAACTCCCGCTTTTTCGGCTGTATAGACAGCATAGTTGAAAAAACGAAGATGCTCGGAGGCCCGATGCGGGGTCCCGCCGGCAGTCATTTTGAAGATTGCTGCAATACGATTCCTAGATTCAGAATGCCATGCCGCTACCGGGCGGAAATTGAAGCTTTTTCTTGGTCCAAGAAAAAGCTTCAGGCCGCAAAAAAGCCCCGGAGGCGTATGCCTCCGGGGCCGCTTTGTACTTTTACGGCAGCACCGGCTCTTCCGGCAGCACCGGATTGTCAGGATCGGGGACCGGCGGCCCCTCCGGGTCTGCGGTGGGTTCAACGGGGCCATCGGGCTCCACGGGCTGGGGATCCGGCTGAGGATCCGGCTGGGGCTGGGTGTCGATCCAGCCGGGAGGAGTCGTATCATTGCCGCCCGGCAGTACGCTGTCGGGGTCCCAGGGCCCAATGGGCCACTGATAGCCCGGATCGCCGGGCAGCGGCTCTCCCTCCTCGCCCGGCAGGCCGGGCAGCGGCACGTAAAATTCATCATGGATAGGACAGACGCCCTTGGTGGAGAACCAGGTCAGGTGAGCATCGCTGTCGCCGGCCAGAACAATGGAGCCATCGGGCCGCTCCAGATGCTCCCGGCCCACCAGCATCACCCGGGTAGACACCGTTTCCTCCGGACAGTAATCTCCGGCCAGATAAGCCTCCCCGGTCTCCGGGTCGGTACAGACCTGGACCTCCGTATGGCAGGTACAGGTAGCGGTAGGCGCCGCCTCCGCCTGAATCTCTACGCTGATCACTCTGCTGCCCCGGTAATCCTGGGAGCAGAGGGACGAGGGCTTCATGCCGCAGTCGGCGCAGACATCCACCCAGATGATGCCATCGGGTTTGGCCGGGAAGGACTTGTCCTCCAATCCCTCGTGGACGCTCTCCATCACCTTTTTCCAGATGAGGGCGGCGGGGTTGCCCGAGGCGTTGATGACCTCGTCCTTGTCCCGGTAGCCCATCCATACGGCGGCGGAATAGTAGGGCGTGTAGCCCGCAAAGTACCGGGTGAAGTTGTTGGAGGTGGTGCCGGTCTTACCGGCCATAGTCATGCCATCGAACCGGGCCTTGGTGCCGGTACCCTCGGTCATGACCTTCTTGAGCATATTGGTGATGAGATAGGCGGTAGTGTCGTCCATGGCCTCCCAGGAGCGGGTGGCGGGATCATCGTTGTCCACCACCACCTCGGTCCGGTCGTTGTTCCAGATCTTGGTGACCAG
Source organism: uncultured Clostridia bacterium (assembly GCA_947177115.1). Classification (GTDB taxonomy): domain Bacteria; phylum Bacillota; class Clostridia; order Oscillospirales; family Oscillospiraceae; genus Pelethomonas. The sequence goes on along the minus strand of CAMWTG010000107.1, from coordinate 3,962 downwards.
ACGGGGCTTGGTATAAATGCCCTCATTGCCGAAGGCGGCATAGGCCGCCGCCATCTCCACCGTGGTCACACCGTAGTGCAGTCCGCCCATAGCCAGAGGAGCCAGGTCAATATCCGCCGGGTCCAGATCAAAGCCCAGGTTGTTTTCCATAAACTCAAAGGACCGGGCATAGGTCAGCTTCTGCAGCGTCCGGACGGAGACGGTGTTCAGCGAGCGGATCACGCTGTAGCTCACCGTGCGGTTGCCGGAGTAACCGCCGGCGGTGTTGGAGCCAACAGTGGAGTTACGGGGATAGCCATTGTCCCGGAGGGTGGTGTTGATGGGATAGTCATCGATGATACTGCCGGGAGAAACCACGTTGTACTCAATAGCCGGAGCGTAGACGCTCACCGGCTTGATGGCGCTCCCCGGCTGGCGGCGGGAGGTGGCCAGGTTCAGCTCCCGGTTCATAGTCTTTTCCCCCACGCCGCCGGCCATGGCTACCACATTCCCGTTGTAGTCCACGATGGTGATGGCGGAGGCGATAGGCGTACCGCTTTTGGAAGTGTACTCCTCAAAGTTGGAGACGTCCTTGTACACTGCGTCCACCTTGGCCTGCACCTCCGGGTCAAAGGTGGTCTCAATGTGGTAGCCAGCCCGATAGAGAAGCTTTGCGGCATCTTCTGCGGGGATGCCCTTGGCCTCCACCAGCAGGTCAATGGCCTCGTTGATGACCGCGTCCTCGAACCAGGTGTTGTATGTGGTCGTGTCCGGGGCCTCCTCGCCGTCCTCCTCGTCCGGCTCAGGGATCTCCAGGCCGTGGATGGCCTTGTACTCATCGGTGTCGGTGAAGAGCAGCTTCTCCGCCTTGGCGGCGTTGTACTCCGCCTCGGTGATATAGCCCTGAGAGAGCATCTCATTCAGAATGTCCACCTGACGGCTCTTGTTGAAATCCCTGGGGGTCTTGACAGTGCCGTCCTCCTGTTTCCACTCCGCCTTGCGGAAGGGGTCGTACCTGGAGGGGTTGTTGGTGATGCCGATGATGCAGGCGCTCTCCGCCAGGTCCAGCTCGCTGACATCCTTGCCGAAGTAGCCCTTGGCGGCGGTCTGGATGCCGGAGTAGCCGCTGCCGAAGTAGACACGGTTGAGGTATTCGGTGATGATGTCCTCTTTGCTGGTATACTTCTCGTACTCCAGGGCACGGAGGATCTCCCGGAATTTCCGCTTGACGGTGACATCGGTGTCCTGATACTTGGCCCGCAGCAGCTGCTGGGTGATGGTGGACCCGCCCTGGGTCTTGGAGCCGGTGACGCTGTAGATAGTAGCCCGGGCGGTACCCCACCAATCTACGCCGTTGTGCTCCCAGAAGCGCTTGTCCTCAATAGCCACCAGGGCATCGATCAGATGCTTGGGCAGATCCGAGTACTCAATGAGCTCCCGGTTGCCGCCGCCGGTCTCCTCGCCATTGTCATAAAGGGTCAGCATGACATTGCCGTTCTTATCGTACATGGTCGAGGTCAGGGCAAGACTCATCTCCTCGGAAACCACCTCTCCCAGACTGGGCCGCAGGGTGGTATCCACATAGGTCAGGAAGATCTTGGCGAAGATGCCCATGGTCAGCACGCCGATGACGCCCAGGGTAAAGACCGTCAGGAAGATCCAGCCGATCGTCTTCCCGATGATCCGGCCTACGGAGACTTTCTTCTTTTTTTGCCGGGCAGGCTGCTCTCCGCGGTCAGGCGGGCGGCCGTCCGGACTTCTGTTATAAGTTTGATCCATAACAGGATATACCTCCTTTTCCAGGTGTAAGGGAATCGCGAGAGAACTCTACGATATACCAATTTATAGTATAACACAGCTTGTCAACCGAAAAAAAGTGGAATTTTCGGGCGTATCCGACTGAAACCGCCGGGTAACCGCAAATTTCTTCATAAAATACAAAAAAGAAGTTGTGAAATCGTCAAAATGTCACATGGAAATCCTCTTGCAATTTGCTGAAAAAACGGTTACACTATAGGAGCGGAAGACAATGAGATGTTCCGCAGGAGAAAATCGAAGGAGGGCGCCGCCATGAGCGAGGAATTCGGCCCCAATTTCATCACGGTAACGGATGAGGACGGCAACGACATTGAGCTGGAACTGCTGGATGTGCTGGAGCACAAGGGGCAGACCTACATGGCCTTCTTCCCCGCAGTGCTGGAGGAGGACGAAGTCAATGAGGACAGCGATGACTACGGCATGGTGATCCTCAAGTCCATCCAGGAAAACGGCGAGGAGCTGCTGTCCACCCTGGACAGCGAGGAAGAGCTGACGGAGATCTACGACCTGTTCATGGAGATGCTGTTCGAGGACGAGGACGAGGAGTAAACGGAGCTTTTCAAAAGAACAGAAAACTTAGAGTGCCCTGCGGGGTGCGTGATGAGTCTTTCATTAACCCACATTTTGTTATAAGGGACGCTGGTTCATTGTCTGGTTTGCAGACCTCCCGGCTGCCATACCTGCGGTTGGAAGTTGGTAGCAGTAAAGGGCAATGCAGGCGACCCACCTGCTGTTCATGTGCAGGTTATAACAGGGCTCACACGGCCACTGCGGGGCGCTTATTATCTTCAAAAGAAATGGCTTTGCCATTTCTTTTGAGGGATTTTTTCGAAAGGACCGGGCCGAGCGCGGCCCGCAAAGTGGTTTTTCCACGTACACGCCGCGGAAAAACCGATTTCATTTTATTTCGCCGCCTGTGGGCGGCGAAACTCCTGCGGAGGGCTTGCCTTCGGGGAGGTACTGGAGAGAAAAACATGAAATTGACATATGCGGTCCCGTGCCTGTTCGGGCTGGAGGGATTGGTTGGAGATGAGGTCCGGCGGCTGGGGCTGGCGGACGTGCGGGTGGAGAACGGCAGGGTGCTGTGCTGCGGCACTGCGGCCGATCTGCCCAGGCTGAATTTGAATCTGCGCTGCGGGGAGCGGGTGCTGGTGCTGCTGAAAACGTTCCCCGCCAGGAGCTTTGAGGCCCTGTTTCAGGGGACGGCGGCGGTGCCCTGGGAGGACTTTGTGCCCAGGGACGGACAGTTCCCGGTGAAGGGACACGCCCTGGATTCCCAGCTCCACTCGGTGCCGGACTGCCAGAAGATCATCAAAAAAGCGGCGGCGGAGCGGCTGGGGCGGGCCTACGGGCTGAACCATCTGCCGGAAACGGGGGCCAAATATCAGATACAGTTTGCCATTATGAAGGATATGTGTACGCTGTATCTGGATACCAGCGGTGCGGGCCTGCATAAGCGGGGATACAGGGCCGTGGGGGTGGAAGCGCCCTTGCGGGAGACCTTGGCGGCGGCTATGGTGACGCTCAGCCGCTACCGGGGGAAAGACCCCTTCCGGGACCCTTTCTGCGGGTCCGGGACCATCGCCATTGAGGCGGCGCTGATCGCGAAGAACCGGGCTCCCGGTCTGGACCGGTCTTTTGACGCCCAGAAGTGGGCGTGGCTGGACAGCAAATACTGGCTGGACGCCGCCGGTGAGGCGATGGATAAGGAATTTGATGGGCAGTACGACATCTGGGGCGGGGATATCGATCCCAAGGCGGTGCGTATTGCAAAGGAGAACGCCGTCAAGGCGGGGGTGGAGGATCTTGTCCGTTTTGACGCTGCGGATGTGAAAAAGTTCCGCTGCGAGGGGCAGTATGGGCAGATCGTAACGAATCCGCCTTATGGGGAAAGGCTTCTGGAAAAAGAGGAGGCCGAGGCGTTATATCGCGTTTTTGGGGAAATCTATCACCATGTGCCGCCGAAGTGGCGGGTGCTCGTTATTACCAGCCATCCGGAGTTTGAGCGGTTTTTCGGGCGCAGGGCGGAGAAGAAGAGAAAGCTCTATAATGGGATGATAAAGTGTGATCTGTATCAATTTTCGCGGTAGGACGGGCTTTATTCGGTTTTCAAGGTGCGCTGCGACAGCCTTTTGGACAGCCCGGCTGCGCTGATCCGGTACCTG
>CAMWTG010000106.1 GCA_947177115.1 uncultured Clostridia bacterium | reverse complement strand
GATATCTTGTCAGAGGGGATGGGTCCCCCATCCCCTCTGACAAGATATCTTGTCAGAGGGGATGGGTCCCCCATCCCCTCTGACCGTTTCTGACCGAGTTCTGTGTGAAAAGAATAGAAAGGGAGGCAACTTAATGAAGGAACCACAAGTCACTTTGGACCGCCCAAAGCTGACCTTCATTCAAAAATGCAAGACCATGCGGGGCCAACAGATCATCTGCACCATCACTTTTCTGCTCGTGCCGCTGCTGCTCCTGTTCACCTTTACCTACCTGCCCTTCTTCAAGATGGTGCAGTTCAGCTTCTATGACCGGGACTATCTCCGGGTCCGCAGCTTTGTAGGCCTGCGCAACTATCTGGACGTGTTCACACGCTCGGACTGCTTCCAGGCGCTGAAGCTGAGCCTCTATTACATGGTGGGCTCGGTGTTCCAGATCACCCTGGCGCTGCTCTTCGCCACCATCCTCAGCTTCAAGGTCCGGGGCAGCAAGTTCTTCCGGGGCGCGCTGTACTTCCCCTGCCTCATCTGCGGCATCGCCGTGGGTTTCATCTTCAAGTTCTTCCTGAACCCCGGCTTCGTGCTGGACACCCTGCTGGGCTGGGTGGGCATCGCCGAGACGCCCAACTGGCTGGAGAACACCGCCATCAACAACATCGTCTTGGTGGCCTGCTCCCTGTGGAAGTACATGGGCCAGAACATCGTGCTGTTCATCGGCGCCATCGCCTCCGTGGACCCGGTGCTCTACGAGGCCGCCGAGATCGATGGGGCCAACGCCTGGCAGCGCTTCAAGTGCATCATCATCCCCTCTATCCGCACCATCGTGGTGCTCAACCTGATCCTGTCCATCTCCGGTGCGCTGTCCGCCTTTGAAATGCCCTACGTGGTCACCGGCGGCACCTTCGGCACCTCCACCTACTTCGTGGTCATGAATAAGCTGGCCCACACCGACATGAAGGTGGGCCTGGCCAGCGCCATGGCGGTGGTCCTGCTGGGCATCATTGTGATCGTGACCTTCATTCAGAAGTTTGCGGAGAAGAAGATGGACGAGGCGGAGAACCGCCCCCGGCACTCCATCACTGACGGGAAGGGAGGCAGAAAGTAATGGAAAAAAGTGCAGGCGCAATGAAATTCCAGCGGGGCCTCATCAGCGTGGTCAAGTATGTATTCCTGATCTTCGCCGCCTTCGTGGCCCTGGTCCCTATCGTCTCCTGCGTCATTACCGCCTTCAAGAGCGTGGAGGAGTACCAGAATACCAACGTCATGGTCCTGCCCAAGAGCTGGGCCTACTTTGAGAACTTCAAGACCGCCTGGAGCCAGGCCAATATGGGCAGCGCATTTCTCAACAGCTTCTTTATCGTGATCTGCGTCCTGGTGGGCAGCGTGCTCATCAGCGCCATGCTGGCCTATGTGCTTAACCGGTTTAAGTTCCCCGGCAACGAGCTCATCCGGAACCTGTTCATGATCGCCACCCTGATCCCCGGCATCGCCAGCCAGGTCACCGTGTACCAAATCATGACCGCTCTGAACCTGGTGAACACCATGCACGGCTACATCATCCTTATGCTGGGCACCGATGTCATCACCATCTACATCTTCCTGCAATTCTTCGAGAACCTGTCGGTGAACCTGGACGAGTCGGCCATCATGGACGGCTGCACCTACTTCGGCGCGTTCTTCCGCATCCTGTTCCCCCTGCTTAAGCCCGCCATTGTCACCAGCGCCATCCTCAAGGGCGTGAGCACCTACAACGAGTACTACATGGCCGGGCTGTACCTCCAGGACAAGACCCGTTTTCAGGTGGTGTCCACCTCTCTGTACGTGTTCACCGGGCCTATGGGCAGCCAGTACAACTACATCTGCGCCGGCGTGCTCATTACCATTATTCCCGCCCTCATCATCTTCCTGCTCTGCCAGGACCAGATTTACTCCGGCATGGCTGCGGGCGCGGTGAAGGGATAAGGCATACATTCTTTTCTTGTGAACAAGAAAAGAATCAAAAGAAAACTTTTTGCGCGAAACTGCGTTTCGCTTGTACATAGGCAAGCGTAGTTTCGCGCAATTTCTGAAAAGAGGACTGTTTATGACGAAACTGATTTGCTCCGCTCTTCCCAACATCCCCTGGCAGGACCGCCCCGCGGACTGCGCCGCGCCGGTATGGCGGTACAGGGAGAATCCTGTTATTGGCCGGAATCCCCTGCCCGGTGTGGCCCGGATTTTCAACAGCGCCGTCATGCCCTATGAGGGGGCGTTTATCGGCGTGTTTCGGGGGGAGCAGACCAACGGCATCCCCTATATCTACCTGGGCCGCAGCCGGGACGGCGTTCACTGGAGCTTTGACCAGGAGAAAATTCAATTTGTGGATAAGGCCGGGAATCCCGCCATGCCTGTCTATGCCTACGATCCCCGGCTGGTGAAGGTGGAGGACACTTATTATATAATCTGGTGCCAGGACTTCTATGGCGCGTCCATCGGCATGGCGGAGACAACGGACTTCCAAACCTTCACCCGGATTGAAAGCCCCTTTGTTCCCTTCAACCGCAACGCGGTCCTCTTCCCCCGGAGGGTGAACGGTATGTATACCATGCTCTCCCGCCCCTCCGACTCCGGGCATACGCCCTTCGGAGACATTTTCCTCAGCCAGAGCCCGGACATGGAGTTCTGGGGCCGCCACCGCCATGTGATGGGCAAGAGCGGCAACTGGTGGGAAAACCTGAAGATCGGCGGCGGCGCGGCTCCCATTGAGACGGACAAGGGCTGGCTCCTTTTCTACCACGGCGTCACCGGCACCTGCAACGGCTACGTCTATTCCATTGGCGGGGCCATCCTGGACATTGATGAGCCCAGCCGGGTGCTGCATCGCTGCAATACCTTCCTCATTACCCCAGAGGAGTGGTATGAGGAGCGGGGGTTTGTACCAAACGTCTGTTTCCCCTGCGCCACCCTCCAGGACGCGGACACCGGCCGCATTGCCATTTACTACGGCTGCGCCGACAGCTATGTGGGGCTGGCCTTTACCACTGCGGACCAGGTGGTGGACTATATCCTGGCCCACGACCAGACCAGCGAAACCGACCGCGAGGTTGGCATCCGGTAAGGAGGGACGTTTTATGCAGCGCATTGCGCAGGCAGCCCGCGCCATGCTCACGGACCGGATCCTGCCCTTCTGGCAGGCCCTGCGGGACGAGGAGTACGGTGGATACTACGGCTATATGGACTTCGGCCTGCAAGTGGACAAAGCGGCGGAAAAGGGCTGCATCCTTAACAGCCGCATCCTCTGGTTCTTCTCCGAAGCCGCCATGACCCTGAAGGACGAAAATCTGGTCCCCTATGCCCGCCACGCCTACCGTTTCCTGACGGAGAAGTGCCTGGACCGGGAGCAGGGCGGCGTCTACTGGTCCGTTTCCTACGATGGTCAGCCTCTGGATACTACCAAGCACACCTACAACCAGGCTTTTGCCATCTATGCCCTGTCCGCCTACCACCGCCTCACAGGTGAAGCGGAAGCTCTGGCTTTAGCAAAGGACCTGTTTGAACTCATCGAAACCCGCTGCACCGATGCCGGCGGCTATCTGGAGGCGTTTACCCGGGATTTCCATCCCGCCAGCAATGAGAAGCTGTCAGAGAACGGCGTCCTGGCGGAGCGGACTATGAACACGCTCCTCCATGTATTTGAGGGGTACGCAGGGTTGTATCAAGCCGAAAAGATACCAGCCGTATCCGCCGCCATGGAGCGTATTCTGGACATCTACGCCGGGAAGGTGTATAATCCTGAATTACAGCGGCAGGAGGTCTTTTTCGACCGGGACTACCGCTCCCTCATCGATCTGACCAGCTACGGCCACGATATCGAGTCCAGCTGGCTCATCGACTGGGGCTGCTCCCTCCTTGGAAACGATGTCCTGACGGCAAAGATTGCCGCCATCAATTCTGCCCTGGCGGACAGTGTCCTCCATACCGCCTTTGACGGCCAGTCCCTGGCCAATGAGTGCGAACGGGGGACCGTTGACGCCCACCGCATCTGGTGGGTCCAGGCGGAGGCCCTGCTGGGCTTTGTCAACGAGTTTATCAAGCATCCGGACCGGACGGACTGCCGGGATGCCGCCGTGAGCCTCTGGCGGTACATTACAGAAAAGGTGGAGGACCGCCGCCCCGGCGGCGAGTGGTTCTGGCGGCTGGACGAGGCGGGCGAACCCGACAGGGAAAAGCCCATCGTTGAGCCCTGGAAATGCCCCTACCACAACGGACGGATGTGTATGGAACTGATAAGGAGGGACCCTGATGTTTTCCTTTGAGACCGCTCTGGCCCGGGAGAACGCCCGGTATGAGACAATCATCAACCGGAAGAACCGGCCCAGTGACTTTTATAACGGCGTTTATACCCGCTGGGAGTACCCGGTGCTGACCCGCGAGCATGCCCCGGTGATCTGGCGGTACGATATGGACCCCAAGACCAACCCCTATTTTATGGAGCGGCTGGGCGTCAACGCCGTGTTCAACGCCGGAGCCATCAAGCTCAACGGTAAATACTATCTGGTGGCCCGGGTGGAGGGCAACGACCGGAAGAGCTTCTTCGCCGTGGCGGAGAGCGAGAGCCCCGTGGAGGGTTTCCGCTTCTGGGACTATCCCCTCCGCCTGCCGGATACCTGCCCCGAGGAGACCAACGTCTATGATATGCGTCTGACGCAGCACGAGGACGGCTGGATCTACGGCGTGTTCTGCTCCGAGAGCAAGGACCCCGCCAATCCCGACCTCTCCGCCGCCGTGGCGGCGGCGGGCATCGTGCGTACCAGGGACCTGAAAACCTGGGAGCGCCTGCCCAATCTGGTGACCCGGGAGAGCCCCCAGCAGCGAAATGTCTGTCTCCTGCCGGAGTTTGTGGAGGGGAAGTACGCCTTCTTCACCCGGCCCATGGACGGCTTTATCGACACCGGCAGCGGCGGCGGCATCGGCTTCGGCCTCTGCGGGGACATCACCCGCCCGGTGATCGACCACGAGCTCATCACCAGCAAGCGGAAGTACCACACCATCACCGAAAGCAAAAATGGTGCGGGGGCGGTGCCCATCAAGACGGATGCGGGCTGGCTCCACATCGCCCACGGCGTGCGGAATACCGCCGCCGGGCTGCGGTACGTGGTGTATATGTTCCTCACCGCCCTGGAGGATCCCTCTCAGGTGATCGCCGAGCCCTCCGGATTCCTCATCGCTCCCCGGTGGGACGAGCGGACCGGGGACGTCAGCAACGTGGTATTCACCAACGGCGCTATCGCAGACGATGACGGTTCCCTCTATATCTACTACGCCTCCGCCGACACCCGTCTCCATGTGGCTTCCACCACCGTGGACCGGCTGGTGGACTTCGCCCTTCATACCCCCGCCGATCCCATGCGCTCGGCGGACTGTGTGGCCCAGCGGTGTGATCTGGTGGCAAAGAATCTGGCTTATCTGCGGGGCGAAAAGCTGTGAAATTAACATTAGCCGCCATTTTTGGCGATGGCATGGTCCTCCAGCGGGATGCCGTCCTTCCCGTCTGGGGGACGGCTCCCGCCGGGGAGGCCGTGACGGTTTCCCTCGCCGGTCTGACTGCCGAGACCAGAGCGGGAGCGGATGGCCGCTGGCGGGCGGATCTGCCTCCGGCCCCGGCGGGAGGTCCCTTTGACCTCACCGTATCCTGCGGCAGCGAAACCATTTGCCGGACGGGGGGCTATTTAGGCGAGGTGTGGCTGGCCGGGGGGCAGAGCAATATGGAGATGCCCCTGTCCCGCTCCGAAAACGGCGAAGAGGCCGTCCGGAACAGTGGGGAACCCAGGCTGCACGCCTGCATCGTCCCCCGGGCGACCCGGGAGCCGCCGGAAAATCTGTCCTGGACCGCCGTGGACCCATCCACTGCTGGTGAGCTGTCCGCCGTGGCCTATTACGCCGGGCGGACGCTGACGGAGCATCTGCCGGTCCATGTGGGCATTATCGTCTGCTGCTGGGGAGCGACTTACGCCCACTGCTGGATCAGCCGGGATGCCCTGCTGGGATTTCCGGAGGGCGCGAAGCGGGTAACGGACTACGATGAACGGATCGGCGGCAAGCCGGACGCTGTGTTCGAGCGGGAGCAGGCGGACTATCAGAAGGCGCTGGATGCTTGGAACGCCTGCCCAGAGGGCGCCTACCCCTGGCCTCCTCCGGCGGGGCGGGCCAGCTTCCACTGCCCCGGGAACCTGTACCGGGCCATGGTCAGGCCCCTGGTTCCCTACGCCCTCCGGGGATTCTGGTACTATCAGGGGGAGCAGGACGAGGAATGGCCGGAGGACTACTATGCCCTCCTGACTCACCTCATCCGGCTCTGGCGGCGGGACTGGGAGGACGGGGAAAAGCCCTTCCTTCTTGTGCAGCTGCCTATGTATATCAGTAAAGAGGACGCCGCCTCCGGAGACCCCATGCGCTGGCCTGTCCTCCGCAAGGCCCAGGCGGATGCCGCCCGGGATCTGCCGGGGGTGGAGCTTGCCGTGCTGGCGGACTGCGGTGAGTTTGACAACATCCATCCCCTCGACAAGTACACGCCGGGACGGAGGCTGGCCCTGCTGGCCCTGGAGGCCGTGTACCGGCTGCCGGTTGCCGGACGGTCCCCGGTGTGTACATCCGCCTGGCGGGAGGGTAACGCCGCGCTGCTCCAATTTGACCATACCGGCGGCGGCCTGGTCTTGACCGGCGGCGGTTTCCAGCTGGCGGGAGCGGACGGCGTGCTTTTTGACGCGGATGCCGAGATCACCGCCCCGGATACCGTCCGGGTGAGCGCCTCCGCCGTTCCCGCACCGGAGACGGTGCGCTGCGCCTGGTACAGCTATGGCCCTGCGGGGCTCCATGGGGGGACCGGCCTGGCCGCCGTGCCGCTGGAGATTCGTCTGTAAGCAGAAGAGGAGGCAGATATGTCAAAACGTCCCATTCCCCGGGAAATGCCTGAAAACATGACGCCTCAGCAGCGCCGGGACAACTGGTGGCGCTACCACTGGCTCCATGTCCTGATCGCAGTACTGGCGGTGATCATTCTCTGCGGTATCGCCTGGGAGCGGCTGAACAGGGTGAGCGCCGATTGCTCCATAGCCCTGGTGACCCGCTATGCGGCCACTCCAGATGAGATTGCCTCCCTCCAGGCCGCGCTGGAAAAGGTCGCCCCGGACTGCAATGGGGACGGCGAGGTCCATGTGGCCGTCAACGCCATCCAGATCGACTATACCTCTACCGCCATGGACGATGCCGCCATCCAGGTGATGACCACCAACCTGGATAAGCTGAACGCCGATTTCTACACCCGGCAGAGCGGCATCTTCCTGCTGGACGACCCGGAGAGCTTCCAGACCAACCACGATGCCCTCAGCTATCTGGACGGCTCCACGCCGGAGGAGGGCTCTGTGGACTGGGAGAATATGGTCCGCCCCCTTTCGGACTGGGAGGGGGCAGCGGAGGTAGAGTGGGCCAACTGCCTCCCCGAAACTCTGTATTTTGCCCGCAGGATGATCCTGACAGAGGCAGACGAAGCCGCCTTCGCCGGAGCCCAGACTCTCTGGGCGGCACTCTTCAATTGACCGGCAGGAAAGGAGCGTACCACCATGGGATTTTTTCCGAATTATGACTGCGAGGGCCCCGGCCTGCCGCCGGACGCCCCCCGCAAGAGCGGCTTTCCCCGTTTCTGGGAGGTGCTGAGCCGGGACTTCTGGGACGTGTTCCGGGCGGGCCTTCTGGCCTTGATCGGATGCCTGCCCTTCTTTGTGGGGCTGGCCTTCTCCCTCTACTCCCATGTGCTGCTCTTCGCCCCGCTGTCCGGCCTGATCGGCGGCGCGCTGGCAGGGCCGCAGCTGTGCGGTCTGGCAGACACCATCCTCCGGGGCCTGCGGGACGAGCCGGGATTCTGGTGGCACATCTACCGCCGGGCCTGGAAACGCAGCGCGAAAGCTGCTCTCCTGCCGGGCACCGTGGGCGGCGGACTGCTGTCCACGCAGATTTTCCTGCTGTTCCACGCCGGAGCCCTGCAGATGTCCACAGCCACCGGCGCCGTCCTGGCGGCGGGCATTGTCCTGGTGCTGGGCCTGTCCCTGTACCTGTGGCCCCAGCTGGCGCTGATGGAGCTGTCCTTCGGGCAGATGCTGAAAAACGCGGCGCTACTGTTTATCGGGCAGCTGCCCCGCAGCCTGGCGGCGCTGCTCATCATGGGCGGATACTGGGGGCTGGTCCTGCGGTTCTTTACCCTGGCGGTGACGCTGCTGCCACTGACCAACTTTTGGATCCCCGCCCTTCCGGCGGTGTTCCTGATCTACCACGGCCTGGAGCGGAATTTCCACATTGAGGAAACCCTCCGGGAACGGGAAGCTTCCGCCCGCAGGGCGGGGCGGGCGCAGGATGAGAACTAATAAAAAGATTTGGGAGACTGTTCCCCAAGCAGGTCCGCATACCGGTCCACCAGATATTCCGCCCGTTCCTCGTCCATGGCGCATCCCCCTTTCACATATAAACAAGATGCTTTGCCGGAATCTGTCAAGTGCCGCAAAATTTTTCTCAAAAAGCTTTATAGTCACCACAGTTGAAAAGCGGTACAAAGGGCATCATCAAAGGAAGGAGCAG
>CAMWTG010000105.1 GCA_947177115.1 uncultured Clostridia bacterium | reverse complement strand
CCGCCGCCAAAGTGGTATTGGTCAGGAACAGCATCCATCCCGTCCGTCCTCCCACCACCAGCAGGGACATGGGCACATAGGTGCCCAGGATCAGCACGAAGATGGAGCAATGATCCATGACCCGCAGGGCTCTCTTTACCTTCGGATCGATGGCCGCATGGTATACTGCCGATGCGGTGTACAGCAGCACTAGGCTGATTCCATAGACCGTCAGGCTGAACCCGGTCTTGAACGATCCGGACAGGATGCCCCGTACCGCCAGGGGCGCAGCCCCCGCCAGCGCCAGCAGCGCACCCACTCCATGGGAAACGGTGTTTGCGATCTCCTCGCCCCTGCTCTGGGGGCGTTTTGCCTTTTCAGATGCCATAGCGAGCTCCCTTCTTTGATTTACCAAATCATTTAATCTAATATTTGATATTAGTATATCCTGTTTTTGCAGATATGTCAAGCGTTCCGACACAAATATTTTTTGATTTTTCGTATTGCATTATACAGGAAAATTCGATATACTACTAAATCATAAAGAACAGAAAGGGAGCGGAAAACATGCCCGGGACAAAAGAGAGCGCGGCCCAGCGCCTGACGGAGTGGCTGCAGGGACTGGAAAAATTTGATCTGCCGGACTGGGACAGCCTGCCCCAGCTGGAGCTGTATATGGATCAGGTGATCTTGCTGCTGACCCGCTATCTCGCCCCGCTGGAGCGGGACGGAGAGGAGCGGACTGTCACCGCCAGCATCATCAACAACTATGTCCGTATGAAAGTCATGCCCCCGCCGGTAAAGAAACGGTACTCCCGGACCCATCTGGCTTACCTCATTATGATATGTACATTGAAGCAGAGCCTGAGCATCTCCTGCATTCAGCGCCTTCTGCCTCAGGACCACAGCGAGGAGGCCGCCCGGACCCTTTATACGGACTTTGTGCGGCAGTACCGGGCATCTATTCGTTTCCTGTGCAGCCTGCCCCTGAGCCGCGGCGAGCTGACGGTGGAAGGCGGCGCCCGCCTGCCTCTGGAGGGCGAGAACGGTCTGGCGGCTACCTCCGCCATCCTGGCCACCCTGTCGAAGATGCTGACCGAGTTCCTTCTGGCGGAGAAAGACGGGAAAGAGGACCCTATCGAAGACGAGGATGAATGACGGCTGCCGCCGGCCTCCGAAAACCAAGGACGGCGGTCTGTTTGTTTCTTATAAAAAAATGGGCAGGTCTAACCTGTCCATTTTTTTCATACCCTGTACCGGTGATGAAAATGAAAAGAATCCTGCCAATCCTGGCAGCCTCCGCAGTGACCGTCCTCCTCCTTCTCCGTCCCCAGGAAGCCGCCGGGGCCGTCCGTGCGGGGCTGGCCCTCTGCGGCGGCACAGTAATCCCTTCCCTGTTCCCTTTTTTCGCCGCCATCTCCCTGCTGCTCCAGCTGGGGGCATCGGACGTTCTGGGCCGCCTGTGCGCCCCGGTCATGAAGCCGCTGTTCCGGATGCGGGGGGAGTGCGCCCTGCCTCTTCTGGCGGGGCTGCTGGGCGGGTATCCCAGCGGGGCAAAAACTGCCGCCGGACTGTATGCCCAAGGCCGGATCACCCGCCAGGAGGCCGAACTGCTGCTGGGCTTCTGCGACAACTGCGGTCCGGCTTTCCTGCTGGGCTATGTAGGCGCAGGCCTTTTCGGCGATGCCGCCGCAGGGCTTCGCCTGTACCTGATCCACGTCCTCGCCGCCCTCCTTACCGGCCTGCTCCTCTGCCGCCTGCATAAAGACCGGGGCCTCGCCCTTCCGGGCGCCGCTCTCCCCGCCGTTCCCGTTTCCTTCCCCCAGGCCCTGACCTCCTCTATTGCCGGCGCACTGGCTTCCACGCTGAATATCTGCGCCTTTGTGGTCTTCTTCCAGGTCCTCTCCGCCCTGCCGCCCACGCCCCTGCCTCTGCCCGTTCTGGGTGCGCTGGAAATGACCGGCGGCGCGGCGGCCCTCACTCCGAACCGCGCCGGTTTTATTGCCGCCGCCGCTATGGTTGGCTGGGGCGGCCTGTCCGTCCACTGCCAGGCCATGTCCCTGACTGCCCCCGAGGGGCTGTCCTTCCGCTGGCATTGGACAGGCAAGGCGGTGCAGGCCGTCCTGTCAGCGCTGCTGGCAGCAGGCGCAGCGGTATAGCGCGCGCACCGGAAAAACGGCGGCGTTCTTGGCCGGCGTCAAAGCACCTGTGTTCTCAAAACGCAGCAGATCGCTCGGGAAGGACACCTGATCGCCCGCATGATATGAAACCCCCATGTATGTTCTCCCCGTCAAAATTGAATAGACATCCCATCATAGGATGCGATCATGCCGAATTTTCCTGCCTGCTCCGTGATCTCATCGTGCAGCCACCCTCCGTTGTGGGAGAAATGGTTCACCACCCAAATGGTATCCGCATCCGCCAGGCCAAGGGCCAGCAGCTTTTCCTTCTGCTCAGCCGCGTCCGCCAGACCCATGTGGTATTGACCGTCCCGGTGCATCTGACTGGTGCAGTCCATGCTGACAAGGCTGAGCTTTCCCGGCTGCCGGGCCAGACAGTCCAGATTTTCCTGGGTAAAGGCTCCCGTGTCATGGGCGTACAGGAGGGATTTATCCCCCTGGGCTATGTGATAAAACAGGCACCGTTCCCCACGGGCGTGGGTGGCCCGCAGGGGCGTCACCGTATAATCCAGGACGGTAAATGTCTTGTTGATCTCCGCTTCATGGAACTGAAACCGCTCTTTTTCACCGCCTGTGCCGCCGCAGATCCGGATGATCCCCCGGCCTACCGCGTCATTGCCGTAGATCTGCATCTGACCGCTGTAGGTGTGCGAATACGGCTCCTGGAGAAATTCCAGATCTTCCGGATAGAAGTGGTCCGAATGGCTGTGGGTAATCAGCAGGGCGCGCACTTTCCCCAGGTCCAGACCGTAGCAGAGGCTGTGGAGCTGGTTGTCCGGCGGAAGGTCCAGCAGCAGATCGTTGTTTATCAGCGCCTGAGAGCGGGTGCGGATATTTTTGCCGCCCATCCGCCGGGCCGACTGGCACAGAGGGCACTGACAGAATACGCCGGGCCAGCCCTCGCCGGCGGCGGTGCCGTAATACGTTATCTTCATTTCCGAACTCCTTTCAATCCGCGCTCCAGCGCAATACAGTGCAGTCCGTAGGGGCGCACCGCAATTTCCAGCTCGTCCCGGCGGGATTCACCCCGGGGGCGGCGCAGGAGATCAACCTCCCGCAGGACCGCTCCCGGCATCCGTATCCGGCGGTATCCGGATACGCCGCTATAGTTCCGGAACAGAATATAGAGCACGCCGTTTTCCAGCTGGGTATGGACCAGCGACAGGTCCTCTGGTATCCCGGGCATGGGCTCCGCCGCACCCAGACAGCCCGATGCCACGCGGGCCGGAGCATCGGCCGGCATACTGCCGGACGACCTGCTGCGCAAGGTCGGCAAAGCCGATATCAAAGTGGGTTTTGAATACCAGAATGATTTTCTGAGCCATGCGGTCCGGCATGCGGTCTCACCTCGCATCTGGTGGGGGTATCGGGGGGACCAGCACAGATGCACCGATGTAATGCCGAAGCGGTTTGCGCCCAATACATCCCGGGAAAGGTTGTTTCCCACCATAATGATACGGGGTTTATCCGCCTCCGTCAAGCCTAAATTTGACAGCGCGGTCTCAAACATCCGCTGGTCGGGCTTTTCCACACCCACCGCCTCGGAAATCACCCAGGTGGAGAAAATGTGGTCCAGCCCGTTTTCCGTTATGTTGTTGTGAAAGGACTCCACCAGGCATCGGCTACCATGGCAATGGTGTATTCCCGCTCATAAGATGTGCAGCATGGTTTCTTTGGCTTCGGGAATACAGTTTGCCCGATGGACCACTCCTTTCGGAGTGGTTCGAACTTCCGTTCCTTCATCGATCACGGTATCGCCAATGTCTGCAAAAATAATCCGGTTTCTCATCTGCATAACATTTCTCCTCAATGCGTAGGAGTCTTTCATCTCAAAAATCCGGGGACAATTCCGACAGAGATGAAACCGGGAATTGCTGGCGCACGGTATCGATGGGAGATTTATGCTCCACCATTGGGTCCTGGGCCACCCTGCGCCGATACACCGAGGGAGACAAACCTACATTCTTTTTAAACTCTTTGGAAAAGTGAAACTGGGCGCTGTATCCCACGGATACTTATGGGTGGCCTGGCGAACCGTTATAGTCGACACACTTGAGAATCGGTAAAAAGGAGGCGGAGGAAAATGCGGCGTGGCAAGGCGGAGGACGCAGATCCTTGCGGCGGACACCCCCATGGGGCCGTTTTCTCCCCACAGTGATGGTCCTGTGACCCCCAGAAATTGGGAATGCCTGGATGGAACGCTGTACATCGAAAACGGAAAGCCGTATATGGTGTTCTGCCACGAGTGGCTGCAAGTCCATGACGGCGAAATGTGCGCCATACCTCTGCGGGATGATTTGCGCGCCGCAGGCGATCCGGTGGTCCTGTTCCGGGCATCCGAGCCCGGCTGGGCGGACAAGGGCGCGGAGAACTATGTGACAGACGGCCCATTTCTGTACCGCAGCCGGGAGGGAGAACTGTTGATGCTCTGGTCCAGCAGCTGCGGCGGCGTCTATCGTCAGGCGGTTTCCCGTTCCGCCAATGGCACGCTGTTGGGACGGTGGCATCACGACCCGAAGCTGCTGCTCTCCAGAGACGGCGGGCATGGGATGGTGTTCCGTACCTTCGATGGCCGGCTCCTCTTTACCTGTCATCAACCCAACCAGCACCCGTTAGAACGCCCCGGTTGATCAACTTGGGCGGGAGCTCTATGTAACCGCTATATTACAAGCTATCGGGAACTTTTATGAAAACAGTCTGTGGGCTACGACCATGCTGATGGCTGATGAAAATTACTTCTGGCGCATCAGGTCGAGATAACAAAGACCTCAAACGTCTCTCCGGACCAATCCCGGCAGTGTGCAGTATTTTATGCGATAGAAACAACATCTAAATGGGAGAATTATTGTATTCCGCCATCTGAATTTGAGGTAAGTGCAGACGAGGGGGCTGTTGTAACGGAGATAATATTCTTCTGAGCTGTTTTTGCTCCAGTACAAATCCTTTCCAGCACTTCCTAATAACAGTTATCTCCACTGTTTCTATGGCGCAGCCCACCTGTGTTCCTGGGGCTGGGGTTTCTCCGGGCAACCATCAAAGTGCGGAAAAACGCAGGCACAGCAGGACGAACAAGGGCAATAAACCCCTCAAATACATGCCGCCCCAGTGCGCGAAAGCAGTCAGAGAGGCAAAAATTTCTTATTTTTACGCACGGTATCAATGTATTGCTGTCCGACAGGGCAACAACCGCGCACCATCGCTGTGGTCCATTCCATTCTCACAGTACTCTGGCATGTCAGCTTTCCATCTCCCGCAGGCGCTCCACAATGGTGCGGCGGTTAACAGAACGGTACATCAGCAGCGGGACCAGGATCCCCAGGATCAGAAACAGCGGTATGACCGCTAAAACCGGCAAAACGGTAAATCGATAGGTGAAAAACCAAAAGGCAGAGCAGAGCGATCCAACCAGCGGTCCCAGCGCGGCGCTCAGGACCAGGGCGAGGGCAGCGGACAGCATAGTGTAGTACAGCCCTTCGTACACCAGCATGGTATTCATCTGCTTTCCGGTCATGCCCACAGATTGGAGCATTGCCAGTTCCCTCTTCCGGGCAAGTATGCCCGTCAGCACGGCGTTGATGAAGTTGAGCACGCCCACCAGACCGATGATCCCCGCCAGTGCGCCGCCCATGGTCAGGAACATATTCCGAAAGCCCTCGAACTCGGCGATCAGACTCTGTTTGCTCTCGTAGCCGCAGGTGGGCTGGACGGACTCTGTGTACTTCTTCAAGAAATCATTCATAGCGGCATTGGATTCTTCGGTTGTGTTGAAGGCGTAGAGCATGACGGAGCTCATGCCGGTGTCCCGCCGGAACAGCTCCGCTCCCATCGCCAGCGCGCTGCCTCCCAGGGTGGTATAGCGGTAAGTGAGGGCTCTGGGGATCTCAATCATGGCGCAGACCGTGTACTCCTTTTCCTCATAGACCTTGGCCCGGGGAACAAAATTCGTCTCTCCGCGGTTCCAGCGGGCAACTGACTCCTCCGCGGTGAGTTCCTCCCCGGTGCCCGCATCGATGTTCACCCACTCCTTCACATAGCGGAGCGTCACGGTATCTCCCACCTTGAAGCAGTTGTCATCCTCATGGATCACTCCGTAGTCGTTGGCGGCATAGACGGCGGCGATGGCGTTCCGGCCGGGGTCGGACAAGGGGGCGATATCTCCCTCCAACACGTTTATCTCGCCGAGAATGAAGTCCTCCAGGCCGTAGAGCTGGGCACTGCCTGCAACGGTGTCCTCACTCACATGCTCCCGGGAGGCGACAACGCTGTCCAGCTCCTCCTCGGAATAAACAACGCTGATGCCCTGGCGGAGGTACTCCTCCGGCAGAAGGGCCTGGATCGTGTTCTCCTGACCGTAGACCCGGCCCCCTTCGGTGACGCCGCCCTGGGAGATGACCTGGGAGATGACTTCCTCCGGAAGCGCCTGGTCCGCCGAGCGGAAGTTTTCGCTGAGACTGAAATAGTCGGCGTGGCCCAGGACAAAGTCGGTGGCTACCAGGTCGGAGAGATATTCCTCTGTATCGAAGCCGTTGGTAAAGGTATACACCAGATTCATCAGCACCACCGCCAGGGTCAGGGAAATGACGGTAACGACCGTCTTGCCCGTGCTCCGCCCCAGATTGGCCCAGGCCATCCTTGGCAGGGATGCGCCGCTGGTTTTCCGTTCTTTCCTCTGCTTTCCGCCCTCGCTGTAGCGCACCGCCTCCACTGGGGAAACCCTGGCAGCAATCCGGCCGGGCCGGGCGCAGGAGAGGAACACCGTCAGCAGGGAAAACGCCGCCGCGCCAATGAAAATCCAGGGATTGAAGGACACGAACGTGTTCTTATAGTTGAGATAGGCCATGATGACCGGAGCCAATATGTTGCCGGCGGCGAAGCCCAGAAGCAGGCCGATGGGGATGCCAACCAGACTGAGCAGGAGCGCCTGCTGACGGATCATCCGCTTGATCTGCCGCCCCGTGGCGCCGATGGTCTTCAGCAGGCCGTAAAACCGGATGTCATTGGTGACGGAGATCTGGAAGACATTGTAGATGATGAGATACCCGGTGAAGATGATGAGCAGAAGGATCACCACAATGGCGGTGAAGGTCACGGGGTCAAGGCCGTTAGAGATCCGGTCCCCGGTGTAGCCCCAGTTCACGCCGCTAATCAGGTAGTTCTCCGCCCCCGCCTCGGCGCATTGATAGCCATAATTTTCCAGCACCTTGCTCAGGTTTTCTCGAATGCCTACGGCGCTCTTGAACATGATATCCAGGTTCCAGACGCCCGTCAAGGAGTCCTGCTCCCCGTTGGACAGAGCGCAGATCTCCTCGGCGGCGGACCGGGGCAGCAGCACGTTGCTGCCGGGCATGGCGCTGTCGTACTCCCACCAGCCGGAGAGGGTGAACGTCCGCTCTATTGTATGGGGATACGCGGTCCCCTCGTCCAGCGTAATGGGCATGGTAAATTGTGCGCCCACCTTTGGCTCGATGCCCAGCAGGGCCAGGACGTGGGTATCCGTTGCGGCCTCGTTGGTGTCCTCCCGGGGGAGCGCGCCCTCCACGGGGGTGCAGAAGTAGTGGGACGCGCCGTTGGGCTCAATGTAGCTGACCTCCACATGGGAATTGTGAAAGGGCGGGTCGTGGAGCGTTCCCACAAAGAGACGGCGCCAGGAATCCTGGATCAGAGGGTCCCGGCGGAGCTGCTCCGACTGCTCCCAGTTGATATATTTGATGCTGCCATGGGCATCGCCTCCGGTCCGGCGGAAGTTCTCCTGCTGGAGAGAGTAGTTGATGGACGCCGCGATGGTAAACAGGGAGGTGAACAGCACCGTGGTCAGGGCGATTGCCAGCACTGCGACAGCGTTCCGGGCCCGGGCCGCTTTCATAGAACGAGAGCCAAGCCGCCGGACACAGCTTCTGTTGGATACTTTGATCATGCCGCTCACCCCCGCACCACAATGCGGCCGTCCTCAATGCGGATGATGCGGTCAGCCATCTGGGCGATCTCCTCATTGTGGGTAATCATCACAATGGTCTGGGCAAACCGCTGGCTGGTGACCTTCAGCAGACCCATGACATCCTGACTGGTCCGGCTGTCCAGGTTTCCGGTTGGCTCGTCCGCCAGGATGATCGCGGGCTTCGCCGCCAGTGCGCGGGCAATGGCCACCCGCTGCTGCTGACCGCCGGAGAGGTTGTTGGGCAGGTTTTGCAGCTTGGATCGCAGACCCAGGGTTTCAATGATCTGGTCTGTATAGCCTTTGTCCGGCTGTCCGCCGTCCAGCTGGATGGGCAGGACGATGTTTTCATACACGTTCAGCACCGGTACCAGGTTGTAGTTCTGGAACACAAAGCCAATCTTCCGCCGCCGGAAAATGGTCAGCTCCTCGTCCTTCAGGGTGGAGAGCTCCCTGCCGTCCACGGTGACGGAACCGCTGGTGGGACGGTCCAGCCCGCCCAGCATATGCAGCAGAGTGG
>CAMWTG010000104.1 GCA_947177115.1 uncultured Clostridia bacterium | reverse complement strand
CATCATGACCGCCGCCCCGCCCAGCACGCTCTGGGGCATGATGGAGATGACCGCCGCCAGCTTGGGGCTCAGCCCCGCCAGCACCAGGAACACTGCGCCGCAGGTCAGCGCCATCCGGTTGACCACCTTGGTCATGGTCACCAGACCCACGTTCTGGGAGAAAGATGTGGTGGGCAGGGAGCTGAACAGGGAGGAGATGAAGGAGCCTACGCCGTCACAGATCACGCCGCCGCTGAGCTCCTTGGCAGTGGCCTCCCGGCCCATGCCGCCTTCGATGCACCCGGAAATATCACCGATGGTCTCCACGGCGGTGACCAGGAACATGATCAGAATGGAGAGGATCGCATGAAGGTCGAAGACCGGCTTCACCGGCAGGATTTTGGGAACAGAGAACCAGTGGGCCTCGCCGATTTTGGACCAGTTCACATACCAGGATGCAACGTAAGCGTTGCCTTCCCCGTCCACCAGATCATGGGGCATGACCACGCCCATAATGGAGGCTACAATGTAACCTACGATAATTCCGCAGAGGATACAGGACGTAGAAGTGATCCCCTTTGTAAAGTGCTTCAGCCCCACGATCACCGCCAGTACCAGCAGGCCCAGCAGCAGATTGGGTACAGAACCGAAATCCTTAGCCCCGCTGCCTCCGGCGAAGGAGTTGACGCCTACGCTGATGAGGCTCAGTCCGATGGCCAGCACCACGCTGCCGGTGACCACCGGCGGGAAGAACTTCCGCAGGGGCTTGATAAAGAAGCCCAGCACAGCCTCGCACAGCCCGCCGATCATACCCGCGCCAATGATCGCGCCATAGGCGACCAATCCGCCGCCCAGCGCCGAGTTGGCGGCTACGCCCCGCATGACGCCCAGAAACCCGGAACTGGTACCCATAATGACCGGCACCTGCCCGCCAATAGGGCCGATAGACCACAGCTGGATGAGGGTAATGACGCCCGCCGCCAGCATGGCGTTCTGCAGCAGGGTGACATAGATGTCGGGATGATCGCTGGTAATGCCGCAGATGCCGCAGATGATCATCAACGGCGTCAGGTTGCCCACGAACATGGCCAGCACATGCTGTAGGCCCAGCGGGATCGCCTGCTGCAGGGGAATCCTGCCGCGGAATTCATAGGGGCTGGTATACTCCCAGGTCTTGGACGCTTTTGTGCTTTTCTCACTCTTCTTCATGTAAAATTTACCTCCTGATGTGATGCCTGCCGCTGCTGCGGCGGGACGGGGGCATGCAATGTGCCTATTATACCAAATATCCCTTGTGGAAACCATGCACGATTCTTCTAATTTTTTGGTGCTGATTTGTTGAATTTGCCTTTTCCCGCAGCCCGTTCCGGGGGCAGCCGCCAAGGATTCTGCGGCAGCTGCCCGCGTATCCCGTTGGTGCCGGTGTACGATACTCGGTATATGCAATATTTTTTGTATATTCTATCATATCAAGACGGGTGCTCTGTCCGGCAGTGTCTGGCGTAAAAGCCCATCCGAGGGCAGCATTAGAAAAATTTCCGGTAAATTGCACAAGGAAGGACTTGCCAGAACAGTGGAATTCATAAGAACTTTGTATTGCATAAAAAACCGGTAGGAGGTAATATATATGCAATGGTTCATGACAAAACTATCCATAACAGGAGGACATACATTATGAATAAGAAAGAGATCAAAAAAATTGTGCTGGCCTACTCCGGCGGCCTGGATACGTCCATCATCATCCCCTGGCTGAAGGAGAACTACAACAACCCCGAGATCATTGCCGTAGCCGCAGATGTGGGCCAGGGCGATGAGCTGGAGGGTCTGGAGGAGAAGGCCATCAAGACCGGCGCTTCCAAGCTGTATATCGAGGACTTGGTGGACGAAATGGTGGACGATGTGATCGTCCCCTCCATGATGATGGGGGCCAAATATGAGGACTATCTGCTGGGCACCGCCTTCGCCCGTCCCATCATCGGCAAACGTCTGGTGGACATTGCCAAGAAGGAGGGCGCGGACGCCATTGCCCACGGCTGTACCGGCAAGGGCAACGATCAGGTCCGTTTCGAGCTGGCTATCAAGCGTTTTGCTCCCGAGATGACCATCATCGCTCCCTGGCGAGAATGGGACATCAAGGGCCGTGATGAGGAGATCGACTACGCCGAGGCCCACAATGTTCCCCTGAAGATCAGCCGGGAGACCAACTATTCCAAGGACAAGAACCTGTGGCATCTGAGCCACGAGGGCCTTGACCTGGAGGATCCCGCTAATGAGCCCCAGTATGACAAGCCCGGTTTCCTGGAAATGGGCGTTTCCCCCGCCATGGCTCCCGATGCTCCCACCTATGTGACTTTAGATTTTGTCAAGGGCGTACCTGTCGCCATTGATGGGGAGAAGATGAAGGCCAGCGATATTATCCGCAAGCTCAACAAGCTGGGCGGCGACAACGGCATTGGCCTGCTGGATATCGTAGAGAACCGTCTGGTGGGTATGAAGGACCGGGGCGTCTACGAGACGCCCGGCGGCACCATCCTGTACCGGGCCCATGAGGTGCTGGAGATGATCACGCTGGATAAGGATACCAAGCACATGAAGAGCAAGCTGGCGGTGGATTTCGCCGACCTGCTGTATAACGGCAAGTGGTTCACCACGCTGCGGGAGTGTCTGCAGGCTTTTGCCGTCAAGACCCAGGAGCATGTCACCGGACAGGTAAAATTGAAGCTTTACAAGGGGAATATCATTACTTCCTCCGTTACCTCTCCTGAGAGCCTTTATTCTGAAAAGCTGGTTACTTTTGAGGAGAGCGACTATAATCAGAATGACGCCACTGGGTTTATCAACCTCTGGGGGCTGCCCGATACGGTGCAGGCCTATCGGGAGCAGGGGAAACTTTAATAAATACCGGGGGCTTTGCCCCCGGTTCCCCCTTTTGTTCGTTGTTCCAGGGCAGTTCTTGCCGCCGCTGGGCGGCGGCACGTGCTGCCCGTCTTGTTTCAGATTCGCCCCTCGCCGGGGCGGGGCCTTCTTTTCGCCCACGCGAAAAGAAGCAAAAGCGTGCTCAAGGGGGCTTCGCCGCCCTTGAGAATCCCCTCATGAGGTGATTTGTTTTTGCGCGGGTCCTGTAGTCCGCCTGGGCTATCGGACCGGCTCCCGTGTATGGGGCGAAGCGTCTGTCCTACGATGTCGTTTTGGTCCCTACCGTATTACGCGAGGGGAGCTCCCGGGGTGTTGGGATGAAGAATACCCTCGTAGGGGCCGATGTCCCCATCGGCCCGCAGTTGATCGCTAGGGTCCCGTCAGAACGGGTCGATGAGGACATCGGCCTCTACGAGGGGCAGGTTCGCAGTGTGCGGGTTGCTGGTGGGAGCGGGCGAGCAATGCTCGTCCCTATACAGATTGGCGGTAGAAGGACCAGGCATCAATGACCACCCCGGGAGATCCAGCGCGTGTGACGGTAGGGGTCAAGTTGACATCCTGAAATAGAAGCAGGGCAGGCGAAACCGTACACGCAGTTTGGTAGGCCGGACGGACCAGAGGATCAGCGCAAAAAAAACAAATTCCCCCGTAATGAGGTGTCGCGCTCCGCGCGATGCCCAAGGGATTCTTAAACCGCAGGTTTAAGCGCGTTTTTTGGTTCCTTTTGTCGCGGGACAAAAGGAACCGCAGGGTCCGGGGCCGCGCAGGCCCCGGGCTATCGAATAGAAACCATTCAGAAGCGGCCCGCAGGGCCGCGAAGAAGAAACGAGGAAAATAACGATGAAACTATGGGGCGGACGCTTCCGCAAGGAAACGGACAGCTTAGTAAACGACTTCAACTCTTCCATTCAATTTGACTGCCGCCTGTATCGGGAAGATATAGAAGGCAGCATAGCTCATGCAACCATGCTGGCGGACTGCGGCATCATCTCCGGGGAGGACAAAGACCAGATCATTGCCGGATTAAAAAGCATCTTAGCGGATGTGGAAGCCGGAAAAATCGAATTTACCTCTGATAACGAGGACATCCACATGAATGTGGAATCCCTCCTGACGGAAAGAATTGGACCCGCTGGCAAGCGGCTTCACACCGCCCGCAGCCGCAATGACCAGATCGCCGTGGACCTTCGCCTCTACCTCCGCCGGGAGATCGATGAGATCATCCGCCAGATCCTGGACCTCCAGCAGGCGATCCTGGAGCAGGCCAGGCAGCATCAAAATACCGTCATGCCCGGCTACACCCACCTCCAGCGGGCCCAGCCCATCTCCTTTGCCCAGCACCTGCTGGCCTACGGCGCGCAGCTGAGCCGGGACGTGACCCGCCTGGCCGACTGCAAAAAGCGCATGAATATCTGCCCTCTGGGCAGCGGTGCCTTGGCGGGCACCACTTACCCCATTAACCGCTGGCAGACCGCAAAGCTTCTGGGCTTTGACGCCCCCTGCTCCAACAGTCTGGACGGTGTCAGTGACCGGGACTACGCTCTGGAGCTTTTGAGCGATTTGTCTATTTTGATGATGCACCTCAGCCGTTTTGCCGAGGAAGTCATTCTCTGGTGCAGCTGGGAATTTAAGTTTATCGAATTGGACGATGCTTATTCGACCGGCAGTTCCATCATGCCGCAGAAGAAGAACCCCGATGTGGCCGAGCTGGTCCGGGGTAAGACGGGCCGGGTCTACGGCCACCTCATGGGCCTGCTGACCGCTATGAAGGGACTGCCCCTGGCTTACAACAAGGACATGCAGGAGGACAAGGAGCCGGTATTTGATGCTGTCGATACGGTAAAAATGTGCCTGCCCGTATTCACGGGGATGATCGGCACCATGCGGGTGCTGCCTCAGAACATGCGCCGGGCGGCGGGCGGCGGCTTCATCAATGCCACGGACTGCGCTGACTACCTCGCCAAGAAAGGGATGCCCTTCCGGGATGCATATACCACCGTAGGCAATCTGGTCTACTATTGTACCGAAAACGGCAAGCTGCTGGAAGAGCTGAGCCTGGAGGAGCTGCAAAATATCTCCCCCTTGTTCGGCGAAGACGTATATGAGGCCCTCAGCCTGGAGACCTGCATGGGCCAGCGCAAGAGCTACGGCGGTCCCGCCGTGGAGGAGACCTCCCGGCAGATATCGGAGCTCGATCAATTTATCCAGGAATATCGGGCAAAGGCCGCCTCCGCCATCGGCGGCCATCGGGAGGAGGTACAGGCTTGAAAAACAAGCTGAGAACATGGGTGGTTCTGGCGTTGTGTTTGACTGCTTGCGGCGCACCGAGAGAAACAGCGCCAGAGGCCCCCTCCTCTCTGCCGCCGACTGTGGCGGAGGATGCGCCCGCGGAGGAACCCGCGGCCCCATCCACAGTGGAACCCGCCCTTCCGCCGGAAGAGGAAACCACAGACCTGCCCACTGAGGAAACCGAAGAAGAACCCGCCGCAGACCCTGCATCGGAGGCCATTTTCCCCCGCAGCTTCCGCTTCGCCAGCGGCGCAGGGGGATGGTCCACAGACCTGGAGGTCGCGGCGGACGGCTCCTTTACCGGCCTGTATTACAACTCAGGCAACGGAACGGTGATCTTCTGCAATTTCCACGGAAAATTCAGTCAGCCGGTGAAGGTGGACGAATACACGTATTCCGTGCGCCTGGAGAGCATTGAGCAGGAGGAAACGGAGGGAGAGGAGACCGTTACGGACGGGATTCGTTATATCGCATTATCTCCCTACGGCCTGGACAACGCGGACGAGATTTTAATCTATCTGCCCGGTTCCCAGCGGCAGGATCTGCCGGAGGGCTTTGTCGGCTGGGCAGAGACTTGGCACCCGTGGGATACGGAAGATAGGATGACGTCCCAGGAGGGAACAGACAAGCTGACCCGGTACGGCCTGTATAACGTGTCCGGAGAGCAGGGATTCGTATCGGTCGATGAATGAGGTGACGCATATGAGCAGACCAAAGATTTATATTGATGGCAAGGAGGGCACCACCGGACTGCAGATCTACGACCGGCTGGCAGGCCGGGAGGATATCCGGCTCCTCCTTATCGATGAGGCCAAGCGCAAGGACGCCGGTGAACGGAAAAAGCTGATGAACGAGGCGGACCTGGTGTTTCTGTGCCTGCCGGATGCCGCCGCCGTGGAGGCGGTGGGGTTGGTAGAAAACCCCGATACCCGCATCATCGATGCCTCCACCGCCCACCGGACGGCTCCCGGCTGGGCCTATGGCTTCCCGGAGCTGGGCCCGGAGATGCGGGAGGCTGTCCGGACAGCGAAGCACGTTGCCAACCCTGGATGCTACGCCACAGGATTTATCTCCTTGATTGCGCCGCTGGTGCGCCGGGGGCTGCTGCCGCCGGACGCGCCGCTGATGTGCCATGCCCTGTCCGGCTATACCGGCGGCGGAAAGAAGGCCATCGCCCAGTATGAGGCGGGGGAGCGGGAGACGGAGCTTGTCAGCCCCCGGCACTACGCCGTGAATCTCTCCCATAAGCACATCCCAGAGATGATGCAGGTCTGCGGACTGAAGCGCAAGCCGGTTTTCATGCCTATGATCTGCGACTTTCCACAGGGCATGGTGGTGACCGTGCCCCTGCATCTGGATATGCTCAGCGGCGCACAGACGCTGGACACCCTGCGGACGGTCTACCGGGATTTTTACGCCGGTTCCCGGTTTGTCACGGTGCGTCCGGACGATGCCCCGGCCTGCGGGTTTATCGGGTCCAACAATCTGGCGGGGACCAATGACTTGCAGATCTTTGTCTGCGGCAACGAGGAGCAGGTCATGCTGGCAGCGCGCCTGGACAATCTGGGCAAGGGCGCTTCCGGCGCGGCAGTACAGAATATGAACATCATGCTGGGTTTCCCGGAGGAAGCCGGGCTGATCTGATAGGAGAACGAACCATGTGTAAAGAAACAGATTTCAACACCATCAGCGGCGGCGTGTGCGCCGCCCAGGGGTTCCGGGCAGCGGGACTTCATGTGGGGGTCAAGACCCACAATACCAGCAAGAAGGACCTGGGCCTGATCGTCTCCGATGTGCCATGCACAGCGGCGGCAATGTTTACCAAGAACGTGGTGAAGGCAGCGCCCATCCATGTGACAAAGGCCCATCTGGCTCAAGGCAAGGTCAGAGCTATCATTGCCAACAGCGGCAACGCCAACGCCTGCGCTCCCCAGGGCGAGGAGAACGCGGAGAAAATGTGCGCGGCGGCGGCAAAGGCAATCGGCTGCACGCCTGAGGAAGTGCTGGTAGCTTCCACCGGCGTGATCGGGCAGACGCTGAAGGTGGATGTGATCGAGAACGGCGTACCGGAACTGTACGGCCTTCTGGAGCACAGCGCGGCGGGCAGCGATGGAGCGGCCCACGCCATCATGACCACCGATACGGTAAAGAAGGAATTTGCCGGGGAAGTCATCATCGGCGGCAAGGAAGTCCATATCGGCGGCATTGCCAAAGGCAGCGGCATGATCCATCCCAACATGGGCACTATGCTCTGCTTTATCACCACCGACTGCGCCATTTCCCAGGAAATGCTCCAGGAAGCGCTGCAAGAGGTAGTCCACACCACCTTCAACCGCATCAGCGTAGATGGGGACACCTCCACCAACGACACCTGCTGCATCTTGGCTAACGGAATGGCGAGCAATAAAGAGATTACCGAGAAGAACGACAACTATGTAGATTTTGTGATGAAACTCCACGAGATCTGCTATCTGCTGGCCCGTTCCATGGCGAAGGACGGTGAGGGCGCCAAGCACCTTATCACCTGTACTGTCCGGGGCGCGGCCAGCGAGGAGCAGGCGGAGACAATTTCAAAATCCGTCATTTCTTCTACGCTGACCAAGGCCGCTATTTTTGGCTGTGATGCCAACTGGGGCCGCGTGCTGTGTGCCATGGGCTACTCCGGTGAAAAGTTCGATCCGGAGAAGGTAGACGTGGCCTTTGCCTCCGATGCCGGAGAGATCCTGGTCTGCCAGCAGGGCCGGGGCCTCAGCTTTGACGAGGATCTGGCAAAAAAGATCCTCACTGAGGACGAGGTGGATATTGAAATCACTATGGCGGAGGGTGATGAATCCTGTACCTGCTGGGGCTGCGACATCACCTACGATTACATTAAGATCAACGGGGACTACCGGACTTAACCCCTGTCCGTCAGGCGGGCCCCTCAGTACGGCGTGAGCCGTACGGCCGAATTTAGACCACAAAATAGCTGCGCGAAGCGGCTGCTTCGCGCACAGGCAGCAGTATCGGGAGCGGAAGAGCTCCAATAGGAGCAGGCACTTCCTCCAAAAGGCCCATCGGGCAAGCAAAAAGTTTTTCTTTTGATTCTTTTCTTTGTTCACAAAGAAAAGAATGTATGCCGAAAAAGGAGGCACTAACCAATGAACCTCAACCACAGCGACCGGGCGCAGGTGCTGGTAGAGGCGCTACCCTATATTCAGAAATACTACAAGAAGACCGTGGTCATCAAGTACGGCGGCAACGCTATGATCTCCGAGGAGCTGCGGCGGGACGTCATCAACGATATCATCCTGCTGCGGCTGGTGGGCATCAATGTGGTGGTGGTCCACGGAGGCGGGCCGGAGATCAATGAGCTGCTGAAAAAGACCGGCAAGGAGAGCCGGTTTGTCAACGGACTGCGCTACACCGATGAGGAGACCATGGAGGCTGTGCAGATGGTGCTGTGCGGCAAGGTGAACAAGAA
>CAMWTG010000103.1 GCA_947177115.1 uncultured Clostridia bacterium | reverse complement strand
TCCTTATCCCGGCCAAGCTGCGGCAGTACGCCGCCCTGGAGCGGGAGGTCATCATCAACGGCGCGTCCAAGTGCCTGGAGCTGTGGAACCCGGAGCGGTGGGCGCCCATTGAGGACGCGGGGCTGGATCCGGAGAACCTGGCCGCCGCTATGGAAGAATTGGGATTCTGATATGGATGTGAACGAAAAGGACTACGGGCACAAGCCCGTGCTGCTGGAGGAATGTCTGGAGGCGCTGTCCATCAAACCGGACGGGACCTATCTGGACGGGACCCTGGGCCGGGCGGGCCACTCCCAGGCTATCCTCCGCCGCCTGACCGCCGGACGGCTGATCGGTCTGGACCGGGACAAGACGGCCATTGAAGCCGCTGGGGAGCGGCTGGCGGAATTTGGGGACCGGGTGACGCTGGTCCATGGAAATTTTGCTGATCTGGGAGACATTCTCCAAAATCTGGGCATAGTAGGGTTGGACGGGATGCTCTTCGATCTGGGCGTCTCCTCGCCGCAGTTGGACGAGCCCCAGCGGGGGTTCAGCTATATGCACGATGCGCCCTTGGACATGCGCATGGACGAGGGGGCGGCGCTGGACGCCGCGGAGGTAGTAAACGCCTGGAGCTATGAGGAGCTGCGCCGGATCCTGTATGAATACGGCGAGGAGCGCTATGCGCCCCAGATCGCCCGGGCCATTGTCCGCCGCAGGGAGGTCAAACCCATCCGGACTACCGGGGAACTGGTGGAGGTGATCCGTTCGGCTATGCCGCCCAAGGCTCTGCGGGAGAAACAGCACCCCGCCAAACGCAGTTTTCAGGCCATCCGTATCGCCGTTAACGGCGAGCTGGACGCCCTGGCCCCCATGCTGGAGGCGGCTGCGGAGGGACTGGCCCCCGGCGGGCGGCTGGCGGTGATTACCTTCCACAGTCTGGAGGACCGCATTGTGAAGCAAAAATTGCGGGAATTGTCGACCGGATGCACCTGTCCGCCGGAATTTCCTGTTTGCGTCTGCGGGAAGAAGCCCAAAATGCGGCTGGTGACCCGCAAACCGATTATATCCGGCCCCGCTGAATTGGGGGAGAATCCCCGCGCGCGCAGCGCCAAGCTGCGGGTGGCGGAGCGGACGGAATATTGATTTAAAGCTTACCCCCGTTACTTCAGGAGAAAGGAGGACCGTTCCATGGCCTCAAACAGCAGACGGACAAGCCGCAGAAACAGCGCCCTGGGGCCTGTGGACGGCAACCTCGCCCGGAAATATGAACGCCGGGAGGCGGACAGCCGGGAACTGGAGCGCCGCCTGGACCACAGCGGCCGGATGGACTTCGACCAGCTTTACGAGCGCAGGCCGGAGACTGCCGCCGAGCGGAACGCCCGCCGCCGGGCCCAGCTGAAAGCATCCATACGCCCCGCTCAGCGGG
This sequence comes from uncultured Clostridia bacterium, assembly GCA_947177115.1. Lineage (GTDB taxonomy): Bacteria > Bacillota > Clostridia > Oscillospirales > Oscillospiraceae > Pelethomonas. Next base: position 7,254 of record CAMWTG010000103.1, on the reverse strand, counting down.
TGTCGTTCCTGGCTATGCTGGGATTCGCATGTGTAGGGGCGCTGATGGTGGTGCTGCTGCTGTGCTATGTGCAGCTCAACAGCATCTCCCGGAGCATTGTGGCCATGAAGTCGGAGATCAGCCGGCTGCAGGTGGAGCAGATTGCCCTGCTGACCCAGTATGAGCAGACCTTCGACCTCTCCGCCGTGAAGGAGGCCGCTGAGGCGGCCGGCATGACCCAGCCCAGCGATGGACAGATCTATTATATCAGCCTCCCCGGCGAGGACCGGGCCAGAGTCCACCAGCCGGAGAGCCGGGGGCTGGAGCGGTTCTTCACCGCGTGGAGCCAGGGGATTCTGGACAGAGGCCAGTAGACGCTCCCGCCGCAAGGACATATTTTCCCGTAAAGCACGTATAAATGGAAGGAAACGTCCCGCCCTGCCGCCGGGGCGGGCGGTGGCCGGGAGCGGAGGACATCCTCCCGCTCCCCTTTTTTCAAGGAGGCATAGTAATGGCAAACCAATCCAAGCAGCCGCCGGAGGCGGCGGTCAAGAAGAAAAAAAGCAGCCGCCTGCCCAACTCCGCGCGGCTGGCCAAGCTGGTCATTCAGAGACGGACCCTGGCACTGCTGCTGATATTCGGCGTGGCGGCCTTCCTGGCCCTGTTCGCCAAGGCGTACGATCTGACCATCCGCCAGCACGACCAGCTGCAGGACAGCGCCTCCAGCCAGCAGATGCGCAGTACTGTGATCTCGGCCTCCCGGGGCTCCATTTTGGACCGCAACGGGGTCACTCTGGCGGTATCCGGTTCGGCGGATACCGTGTTCCTGGATCCCAGGGCCATCGATAATTATGCCAATGAGCTGGATAAGAAACGGGCCCAGAAGCTGGTGGACGGACTGAAAGACGGCGAGAAGCTGCCCATGAGCGGCCAGGAGTACAAGGACCTGCTGGCCGGGAGACTGTCGGAGATCCTGGGGATCGAGGCGCAGACGGTCTATGACAATATGGCAAAGACCAACTGGCAGTACGCGGTGCTTGTCCGGCGGGTGGAGAAGGAGGTCAGCGATCAGATTCGGGCGTTCATCGTGGATAACGAGACCGGTGCCTCCCTTCAGGGGGTCCATCTGGAGACGGACTCCAAGCGGTACTATCCCCGCTCCTCCCTGGCCTCCCATGTGATCGGGTTCCTGGACGGCGACAATCATGGAGCCTATGGTCTGGAGGCCCTCTATAATGAGGAGCTGGAGGGCACTACCGGCCTGACGGTGACGGCCAAGGAGGCCGGTGGATCGGAGATCATGTTCCAGTATGAGCAGTACTACGATGCCGAGGATGGCCACACCATTCAGACCACCATTGACAGTACCCTGCAGTACTATCTGGAGCGGGGGCTGGAGGATATGACAGCGGAGTTCGGGGCCAAGAACGGCGCCTGCGGCATCATGCTGGACCCCAAGACCGGGGCCATCCTAGCCATTGCCTCCACGCCCAATTATGATCTGAACAGTCCGCGGACGATCTATACGGAAAGGCTGCAGTCCCAGCTGGCCGAAGCTGATGAAGAGAATCCGCCGGAGGACGGCAGCGAGCACTCGGATGCCTACTGGGAGCTGATGGGCCAGCTGCAAAATCGCCAATGGCGCAACAAGGCGGTCAACGATACCTATGAGCCGGGCTCCACCTTCAAGATCCTGACGCTGGCTATGGCGCTGGAGGAGGGCGTGGCCAACCGCAACAGCACCTACTACTGCGGGGGCTCTGTGCATATTACGGGCGTTGAGGAACCTATTCACTGCTCCAACCGGAACGGCCATGGTTCCCAGACGCTGAAGGAGGCGGTAGGGCACTCCTGCAACCCGGCTTTTATCAAAATGGGATTGGATATTCGTTCCGCCACGTTTTATGACTATCTGGATCAGTTCGGCCTGTTTGAACCTACCGGGGTGGACCTGCAGGGCGAGGGGACCAGCATTGTGCATAAGCGGGAGACCTTTGTGAGCGCGGATGTTTATGTAGCGACCTATTCCTTCGGCCAGACGATCAACGTCACGCCTATTCAGCTCATCGCCGCCCAGGCGGCCTGCATCAACGGAGGGTATCTCTATCAGCCCTATGTGGTGGAGAAGGAGCTGGACAGCGAGGGCAATGTTGTCAAACAGCACGATTCCACTCCCATCCGGCAGGTGGTCAGCGAGGAGACCTCCGCTATGGTGCGGGAATGTCTGGAGTACGTGGTTTCTGACGGCGGCGGCAAGAACGGCCAGGTCACCGGCTACCGCATCGGCGGCAAGACCGGTACCGCCGACAAGACCGGTACAAAGACCGCTGACAACCCCAGGGGTGATGTGGTGGTCTCCTTCCTCTGCTTTGCCCCCGCCGATGATCCCCAGGTCATCATGCTGCTGACCATGGACACCCCTGCCCGTCAGGAGATCACGGGTGTTTACGTCTCCGGCGGCAACTATGTTGCCCCCACTGCCTCCAAGATCATGGCGGACGTCCTGCCCTACCTGGGCATCGCGCCCCAGTATGACGAGGACAACCAGACCGCCGCCGAGGGTACCGTGCCCTACGTGATGGATATGTCCAAGGATGAGGCGGCTGCCAAGCTGGCCGATTACGGCTTTGCCTCCTACCGCACCGTAGGCGATGGAGATACCGTCACCGACCAGACCCCCGCCGGCGGCGCCATTGTACCCACCGGCGCGGAGATCATCCTATATATGGGCGCGGAGAAGTCCGGCGAAATGTGTACCGTGCCCAACGTGGAAGGCATGACCGCCGATGAGGCGAACCGCACTTTGGTCAACGCCGGCCTCATCATGAAGGCCACCGGCGCCAGCGGCAGGGGAGCCAAGGCCATCAGCCAGTCTCTGGAATCCGGTTCGGAGGTAACCGCCGGAACGGTGGTCACCGTACAGATGGGCACCATGTCGAATGTTGCGGACTGATCCGGTTTTATATGATCCCTTGGGGAGGAAATCATCATAATAACGAATGACGAAAGAGCAGGCGGCATACCATGAAGCTAGGTAAATTACTGCAAGGTATTGACATTCTGGAACTTCACGCGGACCCGGAGCTGGAGATCGCCGGTGTCAGCTACGACTCCCGGCAGACGAAGCCTGGGGACCTGTTTGTGGCCATCACCGGCTATGAGACGGACGGCCACCGGTTTATCCCCATGGCGCTGGATAAGGGCGCAACCTGCGTCCTCTGCCAGCAGAAACCGGAGGGGGATGCTCCCTGCATCCTGGTCTCCGACAGCCGCGCCGCCCTGGCCCGGCTGGGACGGAACTGGTTCGGCGACCCCGCCGCATCCATGGTGATGGTGGGCGTCACCGGCACCAACGGCAAGACCACCACTACCTATCTGCTTAAGGATGTCCTGGAGAAGTGCCTGGATGCCAAGGTGGGCCTCATCGGCACCAACCAGAACATGATTGGGGACGAAGTCCTCCACACCGAGCGCACCACCCCGGAGTCCTTCGAGCTGCAGGCCCTTTTCCGCTCCATGGCGGACGCGGGCTGCACCCATGTGGTCATGGAGGTCTCCTCCCATGCCCTCTGCCTCCAGCGGGTGGCTGGGATCCGCTTTGCGGTGGGGCTTTTTACCAACCTCAGCCAGGACCACCTGGACTTCCACAAGACCATGGAGGCATACTGTGATGCCAAGGCCCTGCTGTTCCGCCAGAGCGAAAAGGGCGTTTACAACGCCGGTGATCCCTGGGCCGGGCGCGTAACAAAAGACGCGCCGTGTCCGCTGATTTCCTTTGGCGGGCAGGCCGGGGACCTGCGGGCGGAAAACGTCCGCCTCGCGGTAGACGGCGTGTTCTTCGATGCCGTCTGCGGCGGGGAGACGGTCCCCGTCCATGTGGGCATCCCCGGCGGCTTTACGGTCTATAACGCCCTGGGCGTGCTGGCCGCGGCCGGAGCTCTGGGCGTACCGCTGGCGGACGGCGCGAAAGTCCTTGCCGCCAGCGCGGGCGTGAAGGGCAGGGTGGAGGTGGTGCCCGTCCCCTGGGATTACACCATCCTCATCGACTACGCCGTCACCCCCGATGCCATCGAGAACGTCCTGACTACTGTCCGAGGCTTTGCGGAGGGCCGGGTGGTGATCCTCTTCGGCTGCGGCGGCGACCGCGACCGGGGCAAGCGGCCCAAGATGGGCAAAATTGCCGCCCAATTGGCGGATCTTGTAATCGTCACCTCCGACAACCCCCGCACCGAGGATCCGGACTTCATCATCTCCGAGATCCTGCCGGGGCTGGAGGGCACGGAGACCCCCTATGTGGTGGAGCCGGACCGGGTAAGGGCCATCCGCTACGCCATGGACCACGCCCGGCCCAAGGACGTGATCATCCTGGCCGGAAAGGGCCACGAGACCTATCAGATCATCGGCCGCGAGAAGCGCCACCTGGACGAGAGGGAAGTGGTGGCGGAGTATATTGCTGAACATAAGGAAAGAGCCTGACATCGGTCAGGACAGAGGGAGAGTTTTATGGAAATCATCATTGCCAGCGTTCTCAGCTTTGCCGTTACGGCCCTGTTGGGGCGGTGGGTGATCCTGCCGGCCCTGCGGCGGCTGAAGGCCGGCCAGGAGATCCGGGACGTGGGGCCCAAGTGGCACGCCTCCAAGGCCGGGACCCCCACCATGGGCGGATTGATGTTCATCATCGGCATTGCCGCAGCCATTACTGTCTCCGGATGGCGGGGGCTGCTGGCGGGGGACCTGACCCATATCTATTTGTTCCTGTTCTCCTCCGTCTTTGGCGTCATCGGTTTTCTGGACGACTACGAGAAGGTGAAGCGGCACCAGAACCTGGGCCTGACGGCCATCCAGAAATTCCTGCTCCAGCTGGCTGCGGCCATCCTGTTTTTGATGCTCATGCGCTTTGACGGCCACATCACCCCCCATCTGTATGTGCCCTTCCTGCAGGTGGACCTGGCCCTCAGCTGGCCGCTCTATATGGTGTTCTGCGCTTTCGTGATCGTGGGCGCGGTCAACGCGGTGAACATCACCGATGGTCTGGACGGCCTGGCGGCCTCCGTCACCGTGCCTGTGGCGCTGTTTTACGCTGCGGCAGCGGCCTGGTGGGGCATGACCCAGCTGGGCGTATTCGCGGGGGCGGCGTTGGGAGGGCTGCTGGCCTTTCTGCTCTTCAACGCCCACCCGGCCAAGGTGTTTATGGGGGACACCGGCTCTCTCTTCCTGGGCGGCGCGGTGGCCGGCATGGCTTTTGCCATCGATATGCCCCTGATCCTGGTCCCCGTGGGGATCGTCTACATTGTCGAGACGCTGTCCGATATCCTCCAGGTGGGTTATTTCAAGCTGACCCACGGGAAGCGGATCTTCAAAATGGCACCCATCCACCATCACTTTGAGATGTGCGGCTGGAGCGAGGTGAAGATCGTCACCGTATTCACGGCGGTGTCCGCCGCCTTCTGCGCACTGGCGCTGGTAGGCATTATAGCGATCTGAATCCAATTTGTTTAATCGTCAAGAAATTTTTTGGTTTGTATTTGTTTTGATCCCTGCAAAAGGAGGCAGTATTCATGGCGCAGAAAAGACCCCGCCCGGTAAAGACGCGAAACGGCATCCCGCTGACCCGCGATGAGTACCGCCAGCTCAAGCGGCAAAAGGAGCGGGAGGACCGGCGCAAGCGTCAGGAGGCATGGGAGGCCGCCCGCGGTCCTCTGGACCTGCCCTTTCTGCTGCTGGCCATGATGCTGCTGGCTATCGGATTGATTATGCTGCTGTCCGCCAGTTTTCCCGCCGCTCAGTCCAGCTCCAATCTGAAAAACGATGGACTGTACTATTTCAAGCGGCAGACCGCATTTGCCGGTCTGGGCCTTTTTGCCATGTTCTGGGTATCCAAGATCAATTACGAGCGGTTCCGGGGCCTGGCCCGGCTGGGCATTATCGTCTCTTTTGTCCTGCTGATACTGGTCATGATCCCCGGCCCCAACAGGTACGGGCGGCTGTTGGCCCTGGGTGAAAACGGCGCGGCCCGCTGGCTGGGCATCCCCGGCACGTCCCTGACCTTCCAGCCCTCGGAGGTAGCAAAGCTGGGCGTCATCGTCTATTTTGCCGAGTCCATCTCTAAGAAGAGGGAAAAGATGAAGTCCTTCAAGGAAGGATTCCTCCCCCATGTCGTCCTGCTGGCGGCAATCACCCTGCTGACCCTCGTGGAGCCCCACTTTTCCGGCGCGATCCTGATCTTCGGCATTGGCGCTGCCATGATGGTGGTGGGGGGCATCCATTGGGGCTGGATCGCGGCGGGCGCCGGCAGCGTGGGTGCTGCGGGGTACCTGGTGCTGTTTACCGATTTTATGGAAAAGGTGGTAGGCTATAACGCCTCCCGTATCGCCGTGTGGCGGGATCCTTTTGCCGGGGACCTGAACTGGCGGCGGGATGAGGCGTGGCAGACCATTCAGAGCCTGTACGCCATTGGTTCCGGGGGGCTCCTCGGCGTGGGCCTGGGCAAGAGCCGGCAAAAATTCGGCTACCTTCCCGAGGCGCAGAACGACTACATTTTTGCCGTTGTCTTAGAGGAGCTGGGCCTGGTTGGCGGGACGCTGATCATGATCCTTTTCGCCCTGCTGATCATCCGGGGGTTCTGGCTGGCCATCCACGCCAGGGACCGGTTCGGCAGCCTCCTGATCGTTGGCGTCACCACGCAGATCGCCCTGCAGACCTTTTTGAATATTGCCGTGGTGACAAATTTCATGCCGTCCACCGGAATATCCCTTCCCTTTTTCAGCTCCGGAGGCACGGCGCTGGCGATTCAGCTGGTAGAAGTCGGCATAGTGCTGTCGGTGTCCCGGCAGATACCGGCGCCAAAAGCGCGGTAATAACAAAACTGCATTTTTAATCGAGGAATGGTATGAAGATCGTATTCACCTGCGGCGGCACAGCGGGCCACGTAAACCCTGCGTTAGCCTTGGCCGGGCTGCTGAAAGAGCGAAAACCGGACAGTGAGATCTTATTCGTTGGCGCCCACCGGGGGATCGAAAAACAGCTTATCGAGAGGGCGGGCTGGCCCTTCCGGGCCGTAGAGGTATCTAACTTCCACCGCTCCTTCCAGCCAAAGGAGATATGGCATAATCTGGTCTCTCTCCGCAATTTCCTCCGCTCTCCCGGAGAGGCCAAAGCGCTTTTGCGGGAGTTCCCTGCCGATCTGGTGGTGGGCACGGGAGGCTACGCCAGCTACCCCATGATCCTGGCCGCCTCCAAACTGGGCATCCCCGCCGCCATCCACGAGTCCAACGC
>CAMWTG010000102.1 GCA_947177115.1 uncultured Clostridia bacterium | reverse complement strand
CTTGTAAACCATGTCTTCGGACATTTTGTAAACTATCTTACCAGGCTATACACATCGCTCGCCCGTTTCTAACGAAAGATCCCTGGGATCATGCGGGCGAGCAATGCTCGCCCCTACACAGTCTGTGCTGTTTGCGGGATAGTCCGGTATAAAATTGATTTCCCTGGCTGCGGGATATCTACACTTTCCACCTCAACCGCATGGCCAACAAAGGCCGATGAATATATTTACGCCAGCATCGGCAAAACTGCCTTATTGGTGCGGGAGCTGCTTAGGAAGATGCCCTGAGGCGTATGCCCCAGGGCATCTTTGCAAAGGTCATTCACAGCCGCGATGCTGTTTCCAGCGCCACCCTCAGATATTTCTCGTGGTCAGAATCAGGCATAGCGCCCATGGTTCTCGGGTCCCACACGCCGCCGTCCAGACTGTCCTCAGCGTAGAGAAATTGATATACCTCCGCGCCCCGGAACTGTGCCGCCGCCATAACGGACGCGCACTCCATATCTATAGCAATACAGCCGTCCGCTTTACGTTTCTCCATATTGCCCCGGGTTTCCCGGTAGAACCCGTCTGTAGTCCAGACCTTCCCCAGAACAAACGGCAGCCCCAACGTACCAAAGATTTCCGCCAGCCGCCGGTGGGAAGGGATGTCCACATAGTCGCTGACCGGCAGATAATGGTAACTGGTCCCCTCGTCCCGATAGGCGGCGGTGGGGAGGATGAAACATCCGGCGGCAAACGTCTTGTCCAATACACCGCAGTTACCATACACCAGAACTTTTTTTGCGCCTCTGGCCAGCACATTTTCCAGCAGGCATACGGTACCCGCGCCGCCCATCAGCGAGTGGACGATCCCGATGCTCCTCCCATGCCAGCCGAGCGCGTAGACAGGGATCGCTCTGCCGCCCCGCAGCGTGGAAACCTGCTCCGCCGGGCAGACCCTGTTCAGCGCATCAAAGGTCTGTTCTTTGAAAGTCATGATAACCGTTTCCGGGAAGTTGTCCGTCCGGCTGAACGAACGCTGGAGCACAGGTTTTATAATCTCCTCGGAATCCGGATCAAAAGTATCGAATAAGCTCATAACGATCCTTTCTGGAAAAGGTCATTTCTTTCCAATTTTCACAGTTTCCTTCATCGCCACGGAGCAGGCCAGGTCACCCAGCACATTGCAGCAGGTAGCGCCCATGTCGCACAGGGTATTGACGCTGATATACACGCCCATGACCCCGGCGGGCAGGCCCGCGATGGAGGCCAGTGCGGCAAAGGAGGCGATAGCCCCGCCGGGCACGCCGGGCGTGCCGATGCTGAGAAGGGTGTTGCTCAGCAGCACCACCGCCAGCAGGCTGAAGGGGACGTCCACGCCGCAGGCGTTGGCAAAGAACACGATCATGAAGCTCATGAGGATGCTCACCGCGTCCATGTTGATGGTGGCCCCCAGGGGCAGAGCCAGGGAGGAGATCTCATTGGGCACGCCCATCTCATCGGCGCACCGCTTGCTGATAGGCAGGGTAGCGGAGCTGGAGCAGGTGCCGAAGGCATTGAGGGCGGCGGGCATGACCTTGGAGAAGAACTGCCGCACGCCGTATTTGCCCAGCAGTTTGACGATGCCGCCGTAGACAATGAGGGCGTAAAGAAAGAAGGTCAGGTACAGCGCCACCAGCACCGCGCCAAGGGCTACGATGGTCTCCGTGCCGTTGGCGTAGACTACGGAAGCGATGGAGCAAAGCACGCCCACCGGTGTGAACAGCATGACCACGGACACGATCTTTACGGAGATCTCGTTAACGGAGTAGGCCAGGGTGACAAAGGGATCCGCCTTCTTCCCCAGGGCCAGGCAGGTAATGCCCACGATCACCGCGAATACCAGCACCTGGAGCATGTCGCCGTTGGCGAAAGCGGCCACAGGGTTGGCGGGGATCAGGTTTTTCACCGTGTCCAGCAGGCTGGTAAACTGGGTCGCCGCCACGTCCGCCTCCACCATTTCGATGGAAACGCCGGTCCCCAATCCCAGGGCCTTGGGCAGGAACAGCCCCAGGAGGCTGGCCAGCAGCGTGGTGCAGACGTAGAAAATGACCGACTGCGCACCGATCTTCCCGGTGGCGGATACGCTGCCAATGCCGTGGATGCCCACCACCAGGGAACAGAACACCAGAGGATAGATCATCATTTTCAGCGCGTTCATGTACAGTCCGCTGACCAGATCAATGGCGGGCAGCAGAAACTCCATGCGTCCGGGGATCAGCAGTCCCAGGACGATGCCCAGGATCAGACAGATAAAGATCGCCAGGGTCAGATGGGCCGATAGATTCTTTTTCATGGGAAACAGCTCCTTTACACATAACATACAAATAAGGTTTTTCTGGGGAAGGCAAAAATAAAACGCCCGTCTTCCTCTGCAGAAGACGAGCGGAATGCCCGTGGTACCACTTCTTTTCACCCCGGCGTGATCAGCCGGAGCCTCTCAGGCGTCCAACAACGCCTCCTGCTGTAACGGGCAGACCCATCGCACCCTGACAAAACCTGCTTGGGCGCGCCGCTCCGGAGCCATGTTCTCCCGCTGCCAGCCTACCCCCTTTCAGCAAACAGGGGCTCTCTGCGAGGCGGAGAGCGGGATACTCTTTCCTTCATTGCGTTTCAAAAATTAAAGATTGTCCCTATTATATGCGCCCTCCCCTTCCCTGTCAAGGGGCAGAATAACTGGTTCCATCCTTCAGAAGAACCAAAATTTTTGTTGAAAACGCGCGGCAGCCCAAGCGCGGACAGACACCGGCCCCCCATCAGTTCCCGCACCGCCGCGAAAATGGATCCCTTCCCGAGAAACAGGTAGACTTTTTCCCTCCGGCGAGGTATACTATATATAAAGTGTAATCAATCTATCCATCAGGAGGCTCTTCTCTATGCCATGGTCTGACCGCTTCGATGCCCTTGTCCCCGCCGGTTTCCCGGATCTGGAGATCCTGCCGGAGGAACCCATGGAAAGGCACACCACTTTCCGGGTGGGAGGCCCTGCGCGGCGGTTTGTCCGGCCCGCGTCCGCCTCCGGCTGCGCCGCGCTGCTGGCGCTGGCAGAGGCGGAGGGCTGGCCGCTGCTGATATTGGGCAATGGCTCCAACCTTCTGGCGGCGGACGAAGGCATCGATATGCTGGTGGTCCATACCGGAAAACTGGACGGCCTGCAGCGGACCGGAGAGCGGACCATCCGGGCCGGCGCCGGAGTAAGCTTGGCGCGGCTGCCGTCTTTCGCTCAGCGGGAAGGTCTGGGCGGTCTGGAGTTCGCCCATGGTATTCCCGGCAGTCTGGGAGGCGGCGTGTATATGAACGCCGGGGCCTACGGCGGCGAAATAAAGCAGGTCCTTTCCGCCGCGGCAGCCTGGTTTCCCGGCGAGGGCGTCCGGCAGCTCTCCCGGGATGAGCTGGCGCTGGGCTACCGCCGCAGCATCTTCAGCGAGAAAACGGGCGCGGTGCTGGAGGCGGAGTTTCTCCTGGCGCCGGATGACCCGGCGGAGATTCAGGCGCGGATGTCCGGGTTTGACCGCCGCCGCCGGGAGAAGCAGCCTCTAGAGTACCCCAGCGCCGGCAGTACCTTCAAGCGCCCCGAGGGCTATTTCGCGGGGGCGCTGATCGAGCAGTGCGGTTTGAAAGGTTTCCGCATCGGCGGGGCCCAGGTGTCGGAAAAGCACGCCGGATTCGTGATCAACACCGGCGGGGCAGCCTGCGCCGACATCCTGGCTCTAATTGGGCACATTCAGGAGACCGTGTATGACCAGACCGGCGTCCGCCTGGAGCCGGAAGTGAAAATGGTCCCATAAAGGGACTTGCAGCGGAGGGAGAGAAATATATATGGAAATCCTGATCATTTCCGGTCTGTCCGGCGGAGGAAAGAGCAAGGCGGCATCCTTTCTAGAGGACATGGGATTCTACATTGTGGACAATATGCCGGCGGGCATGATCTTGAAATTTGCTGAATTCTGCGCCGCCGGCAGCGGGCGCTACCGCAGGGTAGCCTTGGTCTATGATGTGCGCACCGCTGACAGTTTTGATGAATTTTTGGAGGTTCTGAGCACCCTGCGGAACCGCGAGTACAACTGCAAGCTGCTGTTTTTGGAGGCGGACGTTGGGGCCATCATCAACCGCTATAAGGAAACCCGCCGGATGCACCCTCTTCAGGACCGGACCGGCTCTCTGGCGGCGGCAGTGGATCGGGAGAGCGCCCTCATGGCTCCGGTCCGGGAGCAGGCAGACATTGTAATCAATTCCACCACTTACTCCACCGCCCGTCTGCGCGGGGAGCTGCTGCGGCTCTTCGGCGGCGACCAAAACGTGGGAGAGATGCAGGTGAGCGTGGTGTCCTTCGGCTTCAAGCACGGCCTGCCCCTGGAGGCGGATCTGGTGTTCGATGTGCGTTTCATGCCCAATCCCTTTTATATTGATTCCATGAAGGCCAAGACCGGTCTGGATGAGGAAGTCCGGGACTATGTGTTCTCCTTCCGGGAAACAGAGCAGTTTATGGAGAAATTGCGTGAGCTGATTCGTTTTGTCCTGCCGCTCTACCGGGAGGAGGGCAAGACGGTACTGGTGGCAGCCATCGGCTGTACCGGCGGCCACCACCGGTCCGTGGCGGTGACCCATTCGCTGGCGGAGTATATCCGCTCACTGGGATATCAGGTAACGGAGAACCATCGGGATATGACAAGGACATAAAAACTATGAATGAAACAACGCTGTACCGCGGTCCCAGCGGGAAGGGGCCGAAAATCGTTGCTATTGGCGGCGGGACGGGCCTGTCCACCATGCTGCGGGGCCTGAAACGGCACACCAATAATCTGACAGCCATTGTCACGGTAGCGGACGATGGCGGCGGCTCCGGCGTTTTGCGCCAGGAGCTGGGGATGCTGCCCCCCGGGGACGTGCGCAACTGTCTGGAGGCCCTGGCCAATGTGGAACCCCTGATGGGGGAGCTGCTCCACTACCGGTTCACCGAGGGCTCGCTGAAGGGCCAGAGCTTCGGCAACCTGTTTCTGGCGGCCCTCAACGGCATCTCCGGCGGCAGCTTTGACCAGGCGGTCAGCCGGATGAGTCAGGTGCTGGCCATTACCGGCCGGGTGATCCCGGTGACCAATACCAATGTGCAGCTGGAGGCCGAATTTGAGAACGGGACCAGGGTCCTGGGGGAATCAAAGATCTTCTACTGTAAAAAGCGGGAGAACTGCCGCATCCGGCAGGTACGGCTGCTGCCGGAGTATCCGGCGGCCTTGGCGCCCGCTCTGGAGGCCATCCGGGAGGCGGACATGATCCTTCTGGGCCCCGGGAGCCTCTATACCAGCATTATCCCCAATCTGTTGGTGGAGGGCGTGGCCCAGGCCATTGCGGATTCCGATGCCCTGAAAATCTACATCGCCAACGTCATGACCCAGGAGGGCGAGACGGAGGGCTATACCAATGCCGACCATATCCGGGCCATCTTCCAGCACTCCCTACCGGGCCTGTTCCGCCTGTGCCTGGTGAACGCCTCCACGATCCCCGCAGAGGTCCTGGGCAGTTATGCCCGGGAGGGAGCGGAGCCCCTGCGCTTTGATAAGGCCCGGTGTGCGGAGCTTGGCGTAGAACTGGTCAGCCGCCCGGTATCCGTTGTCCGGGACGGCCTGGTTCGCCATGATCCGGAGCTGCTGGCCGCCGCCCTGCTGGAGCTCCACGCCCAGCGGAGCGTCCGGATCGCGGGACTGGGGCGGTATCGGACAGAGTAACGGGATTTCTGCGGACCTACGATATGGAGGAAGTATGGCGGAATTGACGTCTATGATGAATATCGGAAAAGAGATGGCTCGGAAACTGACAGCAGTTGGGATAGACTCGGCTGAAAAACTGATTGCCGAGGGAGCTGAAGAGGTATTTCAGCGCCTGAAGGAGATGTATCCGCAGGTCTGTCTGGTACATTTATACGCATTGGAAGGCGCAATCAGTCAGACGGAATTCAATAACCTCTCACCAGCCAGAAAGAAAACGCTGAAAGCATTCAGTGATTCCCTGAAATAGGAAATGAGGACACAAAAGAGCGTTCTTTGCCGCGGCAAAGAACGCTCTTTTTACAAATTGCTCTCTCTCCGGTCCCCCTCCCCCCGAAGCCAGTTTCCAATATTGGTCACGCACAGCAGCGTTGCCACCAGGAAAGCCCCGGGGATCAGGATAATCCACCACGCCCCGCTCAGCAGCGCCTTTTCAGCCAAGGAGAGCATGCTGCCCCAGCTGATGATCTCCAGGGGCAGCCCCAGCCCCATAAAGCTGAGGGTGGATTCCGCCGCAATAGCGGAGCGGACGTTCATGACCACCATGAACATGATGGAGGAGAAAAAGTTGGGTGCAAGATGCCGCCCCAATACATGGAAGAACCCAGCCCCCATGCATTTCGCTGCCAGTACGTACTCGCTGCTCCGCAGCCGCCTGACCTCGCTGCACACTACCTTCGCCATGCCGGTCCAACCGGTGACGCCGATGACCAGGGAAAGGCTGGCCACGCTCGCCTTCCCCAGAACAGCCTGCAGCAGGATAATCAACAGCAGAGACGGGATGCTGAGAAATATCTCCGTCAAACGCATCAGCAGCCCATCCAGCCATCCGGGGGCCAAACCGCTGACTGCGCCGAACAGCACCGCCAGGGCGGTGGAAATGGCCGTAGCCAGGGCCCCGATGAGCAAAGAGGCCCGTCCGCCATACCAGATCATGGAAAAGATATCCCGCCCCATGGTGTCGGTGCCGAACCAGAACTCAGAATCCGGCGCCTGTACGGCGTGAAACAGGTCCATATAGACCGGATCCTTGGGCATAAACAGCTCACAGCCCAAACACCCCAGCAGGATCACCGCCAACAGCGCCATAGAGAGCAGCGGCTTGCCCTCGTACCACTTTTTCCGCCTGGAGGGGGGCAGGACCGGCGTTCGCGGCCCAACCAGGACAAATCGTTCATCCATTATCCCGTTACCTCCGGAGGCTCCTCGCTGCGCATACGGGGATCGATTCGTTCGCTGACGATCTGGGCCAGGATGTTGCACAGGATCACCAGCCCCCCGGACATGATGCACAGCAGCATGAGCAGATTGTAATCCTGATACCGGGCGCTCTCATAGGACAGCGTGCCGATGCCGGGATAGGAAAACACCATCTCCACAATATAGGTCCCTCCCAATATGTGGGGCACGGAAATAGCCATAAGGCTCAGATACGCAGGCAGCACGCCCCGCAGGCAGTGCCGGAACAGCACCGCCCGGCGGCTGAGCCCTATGGATTTGGCCAGCAGCACATAGTCCGCCCGGACCTCCTCCAACAGCTTGTTCCGAATCATATAGGCGTAATACCACAGGTGCCCCGCCACCGTGACGGTCAAGGGGAGGATCAGATGCACCGCCCGGTCAATAAAGCCGCCCCCGCCGATGGCGTAGGCTCCGCTGCTGGGCAGCCAGCGCAGCCGGACGGCAAATACCAGGATCAGCACCAGCGCCAGCCAGAACTCCGGGATACAGCTGACAATGGTCCCCGCCCGGCAGAGAAAACGATCCAGCCGGGTCCCCTCATGCCAGGCGCACACCGCGCCCAGCGCCAATGCCCCGGCAAAGATCAGCAGGAATCCTACCCCGCCCAGGAGCAGCGTATTGGGCAGCCGGGCGGAGATCACCGACCGCACATCGGTCTTATATTTGTAGGAGATGCCGAAATCCCCCCGCAGCGCATTTTCCAGCCAGCGGACGTATTGCACATGGATAGGCTGGTCCAGCCCCAGCCGCGACTCCGCCTGCGCCCGCTCCTGAACGGTCATTTTCTCCGCCCGGTCGCCGTAATAGGAGACCAGCGGGTCCCCGGGAGCCAGCCGCGCCACATAGAACGCCGCCAGGGACAGCAAAAAGACGCTGAAAAGAAAGCTCAGCAGCTTGCCGCCATAGTAGAAAAATGGATCTTTTCGTCTCACAGTGCGCCGCCTTTCCGCAGAACAAAATGGCCGGTGGAAATTTCCGTCAGCTCGCCCTCCCGCTCAAACCGGGCCGTATCAAAGGTTTGCAGCACCCTGGCCCGCTCCTTCCGGGGATCCGGGATGGGAATGGCGGACAGCAGGGCCTGGGTATAGGGGTGCAGGGGGTTGGCGAAGACCTCCCCGGCAGGGCCCACCTCCACCAGTTTTCCCCGGAACATGACACCCACCCGGTCGCAGAGATACCGCACCACAGCCAGATCGTGGGCAATAAAGAGGAAGGTAAAGCCATGTTCCCGCTGCAGATGCTTGAACAGGTTGATGATCTGGGCCTGGATGGACACGTCCAGGGACGCGATGGGCTCGTCCGCCACCAGCAGCTCCGGGCCCATGCTCAAGGCCCTGGCGATGGCCACCCGCTGCCGCTGCCCGCCGGACAGCTCGCCGGGACGCTTGTCCAGGCAGCCGGCATCCATGCCCACGCATTGCAGCTGAAAGGCCGCCTCCGCCCGAAGGGAACCCCGGGGCGGGCGGATATGATGGACCGCCATAGGCTCGGCGATGATCTCCGCCACGGTCATCCGGGGGTTCAGGCTGGAGGTGGAATCCTGAAAAATGATCTGCCGGGAAGTCTGCAGCAGCTTTCGGTGAGAGCGGAACTGCCTGGGGTCGCAGGTATTGACGCCTAGGTACCGGATCTTCCCGGCGGTGGGG
>CAMWTG010000101.1 GCA_947177115.1 uncultured Clostridia bacterium | reverse complement strand
ACCATGCCGTACAGGCCCTGGGTACCGGGGAGCAGCTGCAGGACCATGACCTTACCGGACTTGCTGGGGTCCTCGCACAGAAGGCCGGTACCGGCCTCACCGGCGATGCCGGTGCCCTTCGCGGAGCCAACGCAGCTCAGGCCAACGGCCAGACCGGAGCCCAGCAGAGCCAGCGCCAGGCCGCCAAAAGATTCCAGAAAACTCATGATTGATTTCCTCCTTAATTATTTCTCGATGTCTACATATTTTGTGTTGATATTCAAGGGACGGAAGGGCTTGCCGCCGTCCTCATAGAACCTGCCGAAGAACTCCAGGCACTGCAAACGCATATCGTGGACGAAGCAGCCCAGGATATTCAGCGCGAAGTTCAGCGCGTTGCCGATCATGGCGATGATGAAGAAGGTGACTACATTGCCGGTAATGGCGCCCAGCTTATTGAACACCTGGGCCACCACCGCGCCGGCCAGCATCAGGGCCATGAGGCGGGAGTAAGACATGATATCGCTGAAATAACCGGTAATACCGTTGTAGAGGGCGCCAAAAACGCCGGTGATAATGCCGAAGCCCTTCTTGCCGTATGCATTGGCGATGACCAGGATCACCAGTCCGGCGATAAGGCCCCAGCTCAGCTTGCCAATGGCGAAGCCGGCCCCGGCCAGAATGAACACGGCGAACCAGGCGCCCTCGCTGCACAGCGCCGCCACGGTCTCGCCCCGCTTGATCTGCTTGACCATGCTGATGATCATGCCGGTAAAGATCTGGATCACGCCCAGCACCAGCGAACCCACCAGCACTGCCAGCGCATCGTCCAGCGGGGAGAACAGGGACCACAGCGGGACGCTCTCCGGGTCCACCCCGGTGAGGATGCCCCGCATCTGGGGGATCAGATCGCCGAAGAAGCCTCCAGTGAGGAAACCCCAGATAAAGGTGCTGATGCCGCACAGCCCCATCAGGGGGATCATGTACCGCATAGTCGCGCCGTTGGGCTTTGCCTTGAGCAGGATGACCGCCGACAGGATCATCATAATGAGTCCGTAGCCCATATCCGCCATCATCATGCCATAGAACACAATGAAGAACGGGGCCATCAGCGGGTTGGGGTCCACCGTCCCGTAGGCCGGCAGGGAATACATGTCCGTGACCATGTTCATGGGCCGGACCAGCTTGCCGTTGCGCAGCTCCACGGGGACCTCGGGGTACTCCTCCTTCTCCGGCTCGGCCAGCTCATAGGCGCAGTCAAACTTTGCCAGAGCCTTCTCCAGCGCCGGAATCTCAGGTACGGAGGCCCAGCCCTCCAGATAGAGGATAGACCCGCCGGTGAGCAGCCGCTCCTTGGCGCTCTCCGTGGCAATGACCTGCTCCACCCGGTCCAGGCCGGTTTTCAGCTCGTCCAGGCAGGGACCCATCTTGGCGATGGCGCTGATCTCGGCGTTGCGCTGCTTATCGATCTCGTTCAGCTCCCGCTCCAGCGCCCGGATGTTCTCCTGGGCCGTGCCGGTCAGATCCTTCAGCTGCGCAAAGCTGAACCCGAAGGCGCGCAGGGCATCCAGCGCCTGCTGGCGGCTGTCGTTGTGGACAATAACCTCCAGGTACCGCTGCTCCCGGTCTGCAGACAGCTCCCGCACCTCGGCGGCGGCTTTCGCCTCGTCCAGCGCACCGGTCAGGGCGGAAAACTCCACCGTATTGGGCACCGCGCCCAGCAAAACGCTGGTCTTGGCCGTCCCCTTGACCTCCAGAGGCACATCACAGCCCGCCCACGGCTCCAGGGCCAGCCTGTCGGCGTGGACGCGGGTCTCACGGGCGTTGAGCTGTCCAATGGCCCGGGCATGGCCGTTGATCTCCTCCGCCTTATCCAGCGCCGCCTGCCGGGCGGCTCCGTCCAGCAGCTCCGCCTCCCTTATCCGGGCGCGGGGGGTGAAGAGGCCCTTTTTCTGGGGCGCGTATTTGTTCAGCACCTCAATGGCGTGCTGCAGCCCGGTCAGGTCCCCTCTGGCATCGGCCAGCGCTGACACGTCCCGGTGCAGCAGGGCATCGCCATCGGCCAGCCCGCCCTCCGGCTCGCGCACTTCCACGCAGCCTACATGAAGCAGTTCCGACAGCAGCGCATCCCTGTCCCCGGCAAGGGCGATGAGCCGGATCCGTTTCATTTTGACAATAGCCATTTAGTTTCCAACCACCCTTCCTAAGATCGCCTGCGTCGCTTTGCCCATGCGCGATGCGGCCTCCTTTTTCAGCGCTTCGCAGTCTCGATCCGCCTGCGCCAGGATCTCCTCCCGGCGTTTGGCGGCGGCAGCCTCCGCCTTTTCCATCTCGGCGGCAGCGGCCTTTGCGGCTCGTTCCTTTCCCTGCTGCAGCAGGGCCCGGCCCTCCCGCTCGGCTTCGGCGGCCAGTTTCTGGGCCTGGGCTCTGGCATCGGCCTTGGCCTGGTCCATGCCCTCCTCCACGGAGCGAATCCTGGTTATGGCTTCCAGTGACATTGTCTCACCCCTTTTCTACCGATCTAGTCAGGAATTTTTCCTTTTGCCTGCCATCGGGATCCACCAGGCGCACATGCGCCGCCCGCCAGATTTTCCCGATAACACAGGTATTGAATAGTATAGCACAATCCCTTTTGCAATACCAGCAATTTTGTCAAGATTTCCTCATTTCGGCAAAATTATGCAGAATCAATTCAGGAACGCGCTTTGTTTTGTCAGATGTGTCTACCGCGACCTTCCCATCGGTTTACGGCACAAAAAGCGGGCTACGGACAGTCCTGTCCGCAGCCCGAAAAAAATTTCAAAAAAGAGCGAAAATTTTCGTATCATCATGAGGCTGGGATGCACCAGCTTTCCCGCTCCCCCGGCTCTGCCAGCAGGCAGACCAGCGCGGGGGCCTCGTTCCCCTCTCCCACTGCGGCCTGAAGCAGCGCCTGGGCGGATGCGGCGCTGGACACATCGGCGTATACTCCGTCCACCAGGGGCAGCATAGCCGCTAAATCAACGCCGGAGGTTTCATTGCTCCCCTCCAGCAGTTCCTCCTCCGTCAGCAGGAGGGACAGCTTGGTGCCGTAGGGCTCCAAAGCTGTGCGCAGCTCGGTGAGCAGCTGCACCAGGGCCTCGGTCTTGCCCATGGTGTTGTTGTCATAGACGGCCTTGTAGAGGTTGCCCCGGGTGGGGTAGCACAGCTCCTCCAGCAGCAGCTCGTCAAACCCCAGCTGGGCGCACTCCACCGCCAGACCCACCACGTACTGCCGGGCCAGCTCCTTATCCGGCTCCAGCCAGTGGTAGGAGTGGTTGTCGTACCAGACGTAGCCGTTTTTCTGACAAATGGCGGCATCTTTCATGTTGGCGAAGGCGTAGTAGCTGTCGTGGAGGACGTTAAACCGGGCTACGGACAGCACATCCTCGGTTCCGCAGAGGGCGCGGAGGGTCTCGGTTGCCGCCTCATCTGCCGAAATGGCTTTGGACTGGCCGCTTTCAGAAGCCCAGAAGATCCGCCCCGTGTTGTCCCGGACAGGATAGAGGAACCCACTGGCCCCATGGGCCGCCAGCGCCTCCTGCAGGGCTGCGCCATCCGTTGGCAGGGCAGTCAGCTCCACTACCCGGTGCTCACCGAAAAGGTCCTCAGGCTCGGGTTCCGGCTCAGGCTCGGGTTCCGGCTCAGGCTGGTCAATGACCAGCTGGACCGGCGGGGACGCCGGTTCGGGGTCCTCCTCGTCCGGCGCATCGATTCTGGGCGGCACAGGCAGATCCAGACGTCCCAGATAGGGCAGGTCCAGATACATTCCGCCGTCATCTCCATATACGATATATTGCTGCGCCAAAATAGAGGCGCAGGCTATGATTAAAATAATGACCAGCAGAACAATGGCCGCCCGCGCGCCCGCCGAATGCCGGCCCCGGTAACTCTGGTATCCCTTTGCCACGGCAGTTCCTCTTTTCTTTTGTACAGATCGGGGAAAGGGCTCCTTTCCTACTCTTTACCATACCACATCCTGCGGGGAACATGCAACCAGATTTTGGGAAAAATGATAAAATTTATAAATTGGAGCACTTTCGTCTCCACAAGCATGCGAAAGTGTGGTATACTAAAGCACAATGCGGTCAGCGCGGTGGTTTTTCGCGCGGAATTGGCTCTGATACTATCCCTCGATTAGAAATACAATGCCGTTATCGGGCAGAAATTTAGGAATAGCAGTGACTTGAGGCTCGAATTTAAAGTTCTTTTTGATACTTTTTCTTTCAAGAAAAAGTATGAATACAAAACAGGAAGATACGCACATGGTAACGACAGTAGGCATCGCCGGTCTGGGCCTGATCGGCGGAAGCATGGCAAAGGCCATTCACAAATATACGGACTGCACTCTCCTGGGCTATGACACCGATGGCGCGGTCCTCAGCCGGGCTCTGGACGAGGGCATTGTCTCCGCCGCTCTGACGGCGGACCGCCTGGCGGACTGCGAGCTGGTGATCGTGGCTCTGTACCCCCAGGCGGCGGTAGAATACGTGATCCGCCACCGGGATCAGTTCCGCAAAGGCGGCATCGTCATGGACTGCGGCGGCGTGAAGGGCGTGGTCTGCGGCCCTCTGGAGGACGTGGTGAAGGATGCGGGGTTTTACTTTGTGGGCGGGCACCCTATGGCGGGCATCGAGCGGAGCGGCTATGCCAACGCCTTTCCGGAGCTGTTCCAGAGGGCGTCGCTGATCCTGACGCCCTACCCCGGTACGCCCCAGGCGTGCCTGGACGATATCTGGGAGTTTGCCCGGAAGCTGGGGTTCGGGCATCTCCAGCCCTCCACGCCCCAGGAGCACGACCATATCATCGCCTACACCTCCCAGCTGGCCCACGTGGTGAGCTGCGCCTATGTGGGCAGTCCCTCGGCCCCCAACTTCCAGGGCTTCTCCGCCGGGAGCTTCAAGGATATGACGAGGGTAGCCAAGCTCAACGAGGAGATGTGGACGGAGCTGTTCCTGGAGAACAAGGACGCGCTTGTCCGGGAGATCGATACCCTGGTGGAAGAGCTGGCGGCGTTCGCCTACACCATCCGCCGGGGGGACCGGGAACGCCTGCGGGATATGCTCAGGCACGCAAGAGAGATCAAGGAAGCTATTGATAAAGACTGCTGAGAAAGGAGAACCGCCATGAATACCAGCTATATCACCGACTACTACAACAGTTATAACGAGGACGCCCGGACCAAATCCCGCCACGGCAGCGTGGAGTTCACCACCAACATGAAATATATCCGCGCCTATGTCCCCCAGGGAGCGAAGATCCTGGACGTGGGCGCGGGCACGGGGGTCTACTCTATGGCCCTGGCTATGGACGGCTACGATGTCCACGCCATCGAGCTGGTGGAGCACAACATCGAGGTGTTCCGGGAGAATCTGAAGGCGTGCGGGGCGGAGATCCCAGTGGAGCAGGGCAACGCCATGGACCTGAGCCGGTTCGCGGACGAAAGTTTTGACGCGGTGCTGCTGTTCGGACCGCTGTACCACCTCTACGAGAAAGAGGACAAGCTCACCGTCCTCCGGGAGGCCAAGCGGGTATTGAAGCCGGACGGCCACATCTTCGTGGCCTACTGCATGAATGAGGCCACTATCATCCAGTACGCCTTTGCCGGCGATGGCAGCAACATGATGGACTGCCTTACCAAGGGACTGCTGACAGCAGATTACCACTGCATCTCTAAACCGGCGGACCTCTTTGAGCTGGTACGGCTGGAGGACATTGACGAACTGAACCGGGAGTCGGGACTGCATCGGGAAAAGATCATCGCCTCCGACCTGTTTTCCCGTTATATCAAGGACCGGCTCTCCAATTTCTCCGAAGCAGTGTATCAGGCCTACGTCAAATACCACCTCTCCATCTGCGAGCGCCCCGACCTCATTGGCGCAACCAACCACAGTTTGGATATTCTGACCAAGGAGTGATCTCATGGAAACCGTAACCGTCAACGCCTCCGTCCCCTACCCCGTCCACATCAGCTCCGGCCTGCTGGAAAGGGCCGGAGAGCTGATCGCGGGCGTTACACACTCCCGGACCTGCGCCGTCATCACCGACACCACGGTGGAAAAGCTCTATGCCGCCCCCGTGTGCCGCTCCCTCCAGGACGCGGGCTTCCGGGTATGCCTCCACGCCTTCCCCGCCGGGGAGCAGAGCAAAAACCTGCAAACCTACGGCGGGATGCTGGAATTTTTAGCAGAGAACAAGCTCACCCGCTCCGACTTTGCCGTCACCCTGGGCGGCGGCGTGGTGGGCGACATGGGCGGCTTTGCCGCCGCCACCTACCAGCGGGGGATCGATTTTATCCAGATCCCCACCACCTTCCTGGCCGCATCGGATTCCTCTGTGGGCGGCAAGACCGCCATTGATCTGGCGGCAGGAAAAAATCTGGCGGGCGCCTTCCACCAGCCGAAAATGGTGATCTGCGATACGGATGCCTTCCGCACCCTGCCGGAGGACATCTTCGCCGATGGCGTGGCGGAGACGGTGAAGCACGGCCTGATCGCGGACAAGGATTTCTATCAGTTCCTCATGACCGGGGACATCCGCGCCGGGATTGATGAGGTGGTCCGCCGGAACGTGGAGATCAAGGCCACCGTAGTGGGCGAGGACGAGAAGGAGCACGGCAGACGGAAACTCCTCAACTTCGGCCACACCCTGGGCCACGCCATTGAGAAATGCAGCGGCTACACCATATCCCACGGCCGCGCGGTGTCCTCCGGCATGGTCCTGGCATCCCGGGCGGCGGAGAAGCTGGGCTTCAGCCCCGCCGGGACCCTGGACGCGGTCCTGGCGGCCTGCCGCCGGTTCGGCCTGCCCGAGACATGTCCTTATACCGCCTCTGAACTTTACGCAGCCGCCACCGGAGACAAGAAGCGGGACGGCGGCAGCATTGATGTGGTCGTACTGGAGGAGACCGGCAAAGCAAAAACCGTCCGGCTGGATCTGGACGGCCTGCGGGAATTCACGGAGGCGGCGCTGTGAACCTGACCATCACACCGGGCAAGCTCTCCGGGACCGTCACCCCGCCGCCCAGCAAGTCCCAGGCCCACCGCTTGCTTATCGCCGCCGCCCTGGCGGGGGAGGGCTGCGTCATCCGCAATCTGGCGGACTCCCAGGATATCCAGGCTACCCGGCGGTGTATGGCGGAATTGAAAACAAACTGTCATTCCCTGCCGGATTTAGACTGTGGGGAATCAGGCTCCACTCTGCGCTTCCTGATCCCGATGGCCCTGGCCCTGCGGGGCGGCGGTGTGTTCACCGGCCATGGGCGGCTGATGGAGCGGCCCCAGAAGCCCTATTTTGATCTTTTCAACAAGAAAGGCATCCGGTACGGACAGAAAGGCGAAACTCTCACCGTGGAGGGCGCTCTGCTCCCCGGCGTGTACTGTCTGCCGGGAAACGTGTCCAGCCAGTTCGTCACCGGATTGCTGTATGCCCTGCCCCTGCTGGAGGGAGATTCGGAGATCGTCCTGACTTCCCCGCTGGAGAGCAGAGGGTATGTGGACATGACCCTGGAGGTCCTGGAGCGCTTCGGCGTCCGCATTGAGGAGAAGCCGGACCGCTTTCTGGTCCCCGGGAGGCAGATCTACCGGTCCCGGGAAGCCAGTGTGGAGGCCGACTGGTCCCAAGGGGCTTTCTGGTATGCCGCCAACTGCCTGGGCAGCAAGGTGGAGATCCTGGGACTGAATCCGGAATCAACGCAAGGGGATATGGTTGTCAGCCGTTGGGCGCAGGCGCTCTCCCGGGACGGAGATGTGGAGATCGATGTCTCCGGCTGTCCCGACCTGGCCCCGCCCCTGGCCGCCATGGCGGCAGTACGGCGCGGGACAGCCCGGCTCGTCAACGCCGCCCGCCTGCGGATCAAGGAGAGCGACCGCCTGGCCTCCATCACCGCCGTTCTCACCGCGCTGGGCGCAGATGTGGAAGAATTCCCCGACCGCCTGGCCATTCGCGGAAGGGCCCAATTGTCCGGTGGCTGCACAGTCGATTGCTGCAATGACCACCGGATCGCCATGATGGCGGCCATCGCCGCCACTTGCTGCCGGGAACCGGTGACGCTTACCGGGGCGGAATGCGTGGCAAAATCCTATCCCAACTTTTGGGATGATTACAGAATGCTGGGAGGGACAGCAAATGAATACTCTGGGGAATAAGCTGCGGGTCACTGTCTTCGGCCAGTCCCACGCCCCCGCTATCGGCTGCGTGATCGACGGCCTGCCCGCCGGCTTCGCGCCGGATATGGACCGGGTATTGGCCTTTATGGCCCGCCGCGCCCCCGGCCAGAACGCCTGGTCCACCCCCCGGAAGGAAAGTGATACGCCGGAGATCCTCTCCGGCCTGGTAAACGGCAGGACCTGCGGCGCGCCGGTGTCCATGGTCATTCACAACGGCAACCAGCACAGCAGGGACTACTCCGGCCTCAAGCGCACCCCCCGCCCTTCCCACGCTGATTATACCGCTATTATAAAATACGGTGATGATTACGATATCCGCGGCGGCGGGCAGTTTTCCGGACGGCTGACGGCCCCTCTTTGCTTTGCCGGGGCGTTTGCCCTCCAGCTGCTGGAGCAGAAGGGGATCGTCATTGCCGCCCATATCGACCGGATCGCCGGGGTATCCGATGCGCCGCCGGACTTCGCCCAAGTCAGCCGGGAGGAGCTGGAGGCCCTGCTGAAAAAGCC
>CAMWTG010000100.1 GCA_947177115.1 uncultured Clostridia bacterium | reverse complement strand
ATTGAATACGGTGGGATTGGCGTAATTTAGGTCCCACTGATAGGGATAAAAGTTCGTCATGACGATCTGACCATTGTCCAGCTGGGTAAAGCTCCCCGGCGCGGTGGTGGGGAATACCTGCGGGACCGTCTTCTCAAACTCCTTCGGGATGTCCCAGCTGTCATAGAAGAAGTACCGCTCCCGGTATCCCGGCTCCCCGGCTTTCGCCTTTTTCGCCCACTCGTGCTCCTCGCTGGTGTGGTTCATCACAAAATCCAGACACAGACAGATGCCGTCCTTCCGGCAGGCGTCCGCCAGAGCTTCCAGGTCCTCCATGGTCCCCAGCTCCGGCTGGACGCTGCGGAAATCAGACACCGCATATCCGCCATCGCTGCGGCCCTTCGGACTTTCCAGCAGGGGCATCAGATGGAGGTAATTGACGCCGCATTCCCTGATGTAGGACAGTTTTTCCCCAACGCCCGCCAGCGTTCCCGCAAAGGCATTGACGTAGAGCATCATGCCCAGCATATCCCGGCGGCGGTACCAGCCGGGATCCGCCTCCCGCCTGCCGTCCTGCCTCCTGAGAGACGCCTTGCGCTCCTTCCAGTTGCGGCGGAGCATATCCAGAAAATAATCGAACGCCTGGGCATCGTTGTGGTACAGCTCGCAGTAAAGCCATTTCAGCTCGTCATAATGCCTCGCCAGCCGGCGGTCAAAAACGGTCTCTTTTGCCTTTGTCATATGCGCTCTCCTTCCAATTCCTCCGCGGTTGGCATGGCGGGGATGGCTCCGCTCCGGGAGCAGGTCAGGGCCGCGGCCCGGTTGGCATAGCGCAGGATATCCTCCAGCTCCGGCCGCTCCAGGCCCTCCAGCGGACGCTCTCCCCGCCGGCAGAGCCTGCTGAGCACGGCCCCCAGGAAGGTATCCCCCGCGCCGTTGGTATCAGCCGCTTTTACCGGTAGGCTCGGAACGGAGAAGGTCTCCCCCTTCCAGCGGCAGAACGCGCCTCTGGCCCCCAGCGTGATCATAACCAGCTTTACGCCGCCTTCCTCCAAAATCCGGCTGCCCTTTTCCAGGTCCCCGGTATCCGTCAGCAGCGGCAGCTCCTCCTCCGAGAGCTTGATGATATCCACCAGCGGCAGCGGCAGGGTCATCCACTCCAGCGCGTCCCGCATCGTCCGCCACAGAGCCGGACGGTAGTTGGGATCGTAGCTGACCAGGACGCCCGCCCTGTGGGCGGCCCGGGCGGTGAAGATGGTTGCGCTGCGGGCCACTCCCCGGGTCAGGCTGACGGAACCGAAGTGGAGGATGCGGCTGTTCCGGGCCAGCGCTTCGTCCACGTCCTCCGGCGTCATCTCGCAGTCCGCGCCCCGCAGGAACCGGAAACTCCGTTCCCCGGCCTCGTCTATGGAAACAACGGCCATTGTGGTCGGCTCCTCCCCTGCCTGCACGCCGGACGCGTCCACGCCGTTATCCTCCAGCACGCGGCGCAGGTACGCGCCAAAGCCGTCATTGCCCACTTTTCCAATGAAAGCGGTCTTACTGCCCAGCCGCGCCGCAGCCACCACAACATTGGCGGGCGCGCCGCCGGGATTGGCCGCGTAGAGGGGAACGCCGGTTTCGCTGACGCCGGTCTGGGTCAAATCGATCAGTATTTCGCCAATGGCAGTAATATCTTGCATAAGAAACCTCTCTGTCAAGCAATAAGATACGGATGTTCCATCAGATCTGAATCACTTTATCCAGCGTCCGGCAGTTTCCGGTCTGAATGGTCAGGTCCTCGTAGTCATCGGAGTTCGTCACCAGTACCACAACGATATCAGGGTGGCCTGCTGCGGCAATTTTATCCCGGTCGAAGAGGATGAGGCGGTCGCCGGCCTTCACCTGCTGCCCCTCCCGGACCAGACACTGGAAACCATCGCCGTTCATCGCCACCGTGTCCACGCCCACATGGATCAACAGCTCCATGCCATCGGGAGAGGAAATGCCCACCGCGTGCCTGGTCTCCGTCACGGAAGAGATCTCTCCGTCAAAGGGCGCTACCACCACGCCGTCCGCGGGCCGGATGCCTACGCCCCGGCCCAGGATGCCGGCGGCAAAGGTGTCATCGGGAATTTCCCCGGAGGGGATCACGCTGCCGGAAACAGGAGCGTAGACTGCACCGGGCTGGCAGGCGGCTGCAGGAACGGACTGGGCGGGCGCAGCGGAGGTTTCCTTGGCGGGCGCCTCTTCTTTATAGCCGAACATCCAGGTCAGGATAAAGGCCACCGCAGTGGAAACCGCGAACATGATAATGTAGTGAATGGGATCATGGAGGCACAGCAGCAGGCCAAAAATACCGGTCACACCGGTGCTGTTGGCGCCCAGACCAACCAGGGACGCGTACATGGCGCCCGCCGCCCCGCCAATGGCGCCACAGACAAAGGGTTTGAAGTAACGCAGGTTCACACCGAAAATAGCGGGCTCGGTGATGCCCATGAAGCAGGAAAGGGCGGAGGGGAGCGCCACAGACTTGGTCTTGGCATTCCTGGCCTTCAGGCCGACCGCCAGCGTGGCCGCGCCTTGGGCAATGTTGGCGGCGGAGGCCAGGGGCAGCCAATAGGTAAATCCGTATTTGGCGATCTGGCCCACATCGATCACGGTATACATATGATGGATGCCGGCTACCACGGTGGTGGAGTAAAGACCGCCCATGATCAGACTTCCGATGCCCAGAGGCAGGGTCAGCAGGACCTGAATGCCGTTGATGACCGCATTTTCTACGGCGACAAAGACTGGCCCGATGATGGAAAGCGTCAGATAGCCTGTGACAAACACACTGACCAGCGGGGTGACGAACAGGTCCAGCATGGCCGGAACGATCTTGTGCAGGCGCTTTTCAATAAAACACAGCACCCAGACGGCGATAATGACCGGAATAACGTGGCCTTGATAGCCCACCATGTCCACTTCATACAGGCCAAACCACACGCTCTGCGTTTGCAGAACGCCCTCCGTAGCCACCGTCCACGCATTTTGCAGGTTGGGATGGATCATGATCATGCCGGTGACCGCCCCCAGATAGGGCGTCCCGCCGAAGGCCTTCGCCGCACTGAAGGCGATCAGGATAGGCAAGAAGGTATACGCGGTATTGGCGAAAAGATTGGCGAATACGTAGATCGAGCCGGAGGTGTCTACATGCAGAAAACCGTTGTTGGCCATAAAGGTCAGCGCCTCCATAATCCCCATGAGGAAACCGCTGGCCACAATGGCGGGGATAATGGGGACAAACACATCGCCCAGCGTCTTGATGGCGCGCTTGAAAAAGTTCTGCTTTGCGGCGGCCGCGGCTTTGACGTCCTCCTTGCTGGCGGCAGTAAGGCCGGAGACGGCGATGAATTCATCGTAGACCTTGTTTACCACGCCGGTGCCGAGGATAATCTGCAGCTGTCCGGAGGCGCTGAACACACCCTTCACGCCATTGATTTCCTCCACCGCTTTCGCATCGCACTTGGCGTTGTCCGCCAGAACGAGCCGGAGGCGGGTCGCGCAGTGGGCGGCGGAGACGAGGTTTTCCCGCTTCCCCACCTTCTCATAGATCTGTTGGGCGACTTTCGCGTAATCCATACTCTTGGAGCCTTCCTTCTATTTATTTGCTCCCCGATCCGGGGTAAATTTAGTCAGAATACGTATTCCAAAATGCGCCAAAAAAGAATACGTATTCTCAAAACTCATCGAAAAAGGACAACCTCTCGTTGCCCATTTTCAAGTACTCTCCCGAATCACCAGCGATGCCTCCAGCGGCATATCCCACACCGCCTGCTCATCAGGAGCCTCCATGCGATGCATCAGCCGGGAAACCGCTTCCCTGGCCATTCGCTCAATAGGCTGGGACACACTGCTCAGCCGGGGGTTGAGGTACCGGCCCATAGAAGTATCGTCAAAACCAATGACACCAACGTCCTCCGGGACGGAAAAGCCAAATTCCCGCAATGCGGCCAATACCTGCAGCGCGTAAATATCATTTCCGGCAAACACTGCGGCTCTTCCCCCCCCGGAACCCCGGAGCCAGTCCCGCAGCGCCGCCTTTAGCTGCATGTAACCCTGATAGACCAGATTGCCCGTCCGTCCGGCCAGTCCCCCGGCCACCATTGTCTGATGAAATCCCACATATTTCCCGTCATCCTCTTTGCCAATGAACAGAAACCGCTCAAATCCCCGCTGTATCAGGTGTTCCGCCACCATAGCCCCCGCCCGCGGATGGTCCGCGTATACGGAATCCAGATTCTCTGCCCGGCGTGTGACCGCCACAACAGGGACGTCCAGCTTCCCCACATACGCCTGCCACTCCGTACTGGTTTCCCGGATCGGAACAGCCAGCACCCCGTCCACCCGGTACCGGCGGACCACGTCCAGATACTCCCGCTCCCTGGCGGGATCATAGCCGCTGCTGAAAAGGATGATGCTGCACCCGTTTTTTCTCGCCTCGATCTCGATCTGTTTCGTCAGATCGGCAAAGAATCCGTTGGAAATATCTGTGACCAGAACGCCCAGCAGCTGCGTCCGGCTTCCCTGCAGTCCCTTCGCCAGCGCGTTGAGCTGATAGTCGTGTTCTCTGGCGCAGGCCAGCACGCGCTCCCTGATCTCCGGGGCAACGTTTTGATTCCCGTTCAGCACCCGGGAGACCGTTGGCTGCGAGACATTGGTCAACCGGGCTATTTCTGTCATTGTTATCATGGTTTTACCACCAAGAATACGAATTCACAAACTGGCCATACTCTAGCACACTTTTTACCGCCATGCAATTCGTGTTTTCAATAAATCTTACCGTCTCTTTTTGTGCATTGTGCCATCCCTTCTGATGGCCGCGGGCATTGCCGGCTCAACGCGGGGGCTCGCCGCGCCGGTCCCCGCCCTACCCGCGGCAGGTCAGCACAATATATGCTCCATATACCGCCAGCAGGGCTGCCCCCTGCCACCGCCGGAACCGGGCGGTGACCATGGCCGGTACCACCGCAATAGCGCCTACCAGCAGACAGGCGGGTATGTCGATCCGGGCCGATGCCGCCGACACCGGCAGGGTCTGGCCGGAGATCAGGGCGCTGAGAGGCAGGATCAAAGTCAGATCCAGAATATTGGCCCCCAGGATGTTGCCTACAGAGAGGGCGGACTGCCGTTTCATAATGGCGGTGACGGTGGTCACCAGCTCCGGCAGGGACGTGCCCACCGCCACGATGGTCACGCCAATGATCCGCTCCGAGATGCCCGCCAGCCGGGCCAGTGCGCTGCCGCTGTCTACCAGCAGATCCGCGCCCACGACCACCGCCGCCGCGCCCAGGGTAAATTTCAGGCACTGGAACAGCACCGCCCCTTTTCGCGGCGCAGTCCGCACCGGGCCCAAGTCGCCGCCGCATCGCATGGCCCGTTTGGCGCTGCGGAGATTTTCGTATGTAAACACCGCGAAGATTCCTATCAATGGCAGGGACAGGGACAGCCCTACGCCGCCCTGTCCGCCGCCCCAGAACAGCAGTCCGGCGGCAAACAGCATCAGCAGGGATTTCAGCAGATAGTCCCCCCGGTAGATCTTCACCGGCATACAGATCACGGAGACGGCCATGATAAGCCCCAGATTGGCGGTGACGCTGCCCACGGCGTTGCCCACAGCCATGTCTGTCTTCCCCTGGCCGGCCGCCATAACGGATACCAGCAGCTCCGGCAGAGTGGTGGCCAAGCTCACAATGGTAGCGCCAACGATTAGCTTTGGGATGCCGCTGATCTCCGCGATCCAGGAGGCCGCATCCACAAACCAGTCTCCGCCCTTTACGATCAGGATGATCCCCGCCAGAAAAATCATCCCCAACATCGCCAATTTCATTTTTGTTTCCCCCTTCTTTGCGGCACACGCCCGTCCCTACCCTACCACATTCCGCAGGAAGAAACGGCGTGCAATTTGTCGCCCGGGGAATTTTTTGCGGGGAGAGGCCGGCCGCCTCTCCCCGCCGGATATTGGCGGTCTACTCCTCCTCTGTCCCGCCGCCCACCGCTACCGGCAGGCCGTTGACCTCCACATCGCTCCCCGCCGGGATGAGCAGATACTTGACGCCATCGATCACCCTGGTCTCCACCAGGTAACTGCACGATGGGTCCACCGTGACCTTGGCCTCGCCGGCCTTGACCTCAAAGCGCTTGCTGTCGATCAGGTTCTCCGGCTGCAGGACGGCGTTCTCTCCAAACCGCTGGGAGCACTCCTGCCGGAAAGCGTCCGCCTGCTCCTGAGAAGCTCCCTGCTGCTGGAGTATCTCCGCTACCTCGCCGGCGGTAATGGCAAGAGGCTCCGCATCCTTGGTCTCTTTATGCGCTTCGATCCGCTCCCGCAGCTGCTCATGGATGGCCTGGACCACCTCCAGGCGGCAGGAACCCTCCATCGCCTCCGTCAGGGCGGATTCGAAGGCCTCCCGCTGCTCCCCGGCGGACATAGGCGGCTCCGTATGGAATACCGCGTCCAGGAAATCCTGATGGAGATCCCCGGCAGACTTGGTGTAGAAGAGCACATTGTAGATATTAGCCGCCCGGCCATCGAAAGCCGGAAACAGGAACCCCAGCTCCGGCACGGAGACGATCTGCTCCGGCGCGCAGCTGTGGAACTCATTTTCTCCCGCGAAGTAGCCCAGCTCCAGCTTGCCATCCTTCACCGGGCAGACGCCGCAGAGGATGTAGCGATACACCGTATCGGACTCCTCCATCCGGTCCTCCCCGTCCCTGCCTCTGTGCGGAACATCATAGGCATCGTAGGCCAGGAGGATCACATAGTTCATGTCCCCCATATCCAGCGAATCGATGACCTTGCGGTAGAACTCCTCCCGGATCTCCCCGCTCTTCAGCTCCGACTCCCGCAGGGCGGAGAGAAGGCGGTACTCATCGCTGTCCATCACCTGTTCCGTGGAAAATACCACATCGATCAGATTTTTACCCAGCGTCCCGGACATGGTCTTTTTCAGAAGGCCCAGGTACTTCTCCGCCTCCTGCTCGCTCATGCGGCCCAGAGACGCGTCCAGATAGGAGATGATCTCCTTGTTGCTGTTGACATAGCAGCCGTAAATGCACTTGACGGCGCATTTCTCCGGACGAAGGCGGCGGCGCAGCTCGCCCAGCTCTTTTGCATTCATATGGGATATCCTCGCTCTTTCAGTCAGACTCGCCTCTTTCCGAGGCGGCGGAAAATTTCTCCTCTATTGTAGCGGAAAACCGCCGGAAAAGCAAGCCCCGGGAACCGGACAGGCAAGGGCGGCAGGGACCTCCTCTCCCCCAGCGGATTTCCGCGCCGCCTGCCCGATGCCCCTTCCCTTTTCCGCCGGTTCATGCTATAATTTCCCCAAATCCAACATATTGCGAAAGGCGGAACCGCTATGATCACCGGCGAACTGAAAAACAAGATCGACAGCTTATGGGAGACCTTCTGGACCGGCGGGCTGACCAACCCGCTGACGGTCATTGAACAAATCACTTACCTCATGTTCATCCACGACCTGGATGTTCTGGATGATACCAGGGCCAGGGAGGCCGTCATGCTGGAGCTGCCCTACGCCAGCCTCTTCGGTCCGGAGCAGCGGCAGTATAAATGGTCCGTCTTCCGGGACCTGCCCGCCGCGGAGATGTTCCATATTGTCCAGAACGGCGTGTTTCCCTTCCTGAAAACCCTGGGCACGGGACCGGACAGCGCCTACTCCAAATACATGGGCGATGCCATTTTCATGATCCCCACGCCCCAGAAGCTCAGCCAAATCGTGGACCAGATGGACGCCCTCTACGCCTCCGGGCTGACGGCCAAAGACATCCGGGGGGACGTGTACGAGTATCTGCTTTCCAAGCTCTCCACCGCCGGCACCAACGGCCAGTTCCGCACGCCCCGGCATATCATCCGCATGATGGTGGAGCTGCTCTCCCCCGGCCCGGACGAGCTGATCTGCGACCCGGCCTGCGGTACCAGCGGCTTCCTGGTGGCGGCGGGAGAATACCTGAAGGAAAACCGCAGGGACGAGATCTTCTATGACCCCGCCCGGCTGGCCCATTACAACACCGCCATGTTCACCGGCTACGACATGGACCGGACTATGCTTCGCATCGGGGCCATGAACATGATGACCCACGGGGTGGAAAATCCCGCCATCCAGTACAAGGACAGCCTCAGCGACCAGAACAATGACACGGACAAATACACCATGATCCTGGCCAATCCGCCCTTTAAGGGCAGTCTGGACGCATACATTGTGGCCCCCGGCCTGCTGAAAGTCTGCAAGACGAAGAAGACGGAGCTGCTGTTCCTGGCCCTGTTCCTGCGGATGCTGAAGGTGGGCGGACGGTGCGCCTGCATCGTACCGGACGGCGTGCTGTTCGGGTCCTCCAAAGCCCACAAGGACATCCGGCGGGAGATCATCGAAAACCACCGGCTGGAGGCGGTGATCTCCATGCCCTCCGGAGTATTCAAGCCCTACGCCGGGGTATCCACGGCGGTGCTGGTGTTCACCAAGACCGGCCACGGCGGCACGGACAAGGTGTGGTTTTACGACATGCGGGCCGATGGGTTCAGCCTGGATGACAAGCGGACAGCTGTGGCGGAGAATGACATCCCGGATATTATCCGGCGGTTCCGAAGTTTGGGCAAGCCCTCTCCGTCACAGCCTGCGGCTGTGCCACCTCTCCCGAAGGGAGAGGCAAGT
>CAMWTG010000099.1 GCA_947177115.1 uncultured Clostridia bacterium | reverse complement strand
GTCCGCCGACACGGAGGCAACGGATTTCTTCATTCTTTCCTCATAGGGTTTCAGTTCGCTTTTCATTTGGTTGTGTCCTCCTTTACGATCGTTCCTGTCTGCTCGCCTTTCAGCGCGCGGATGATGTTCTCGGGGTCCTTGAGCGCAAAGACCAGTACGGGGATACTGTTGTCCATAGCCAGGCTGGTGGCGGTGGTGTCCATCACCGCCAGGTGGCGGGCCAGGACCTCGCTGTAGGTAATCTCGTCAAACTTCACGGCGGCGGGGTCCTTTACCGGGTCGGCGCTGTAGACGCCGTCCACGTTCTTGGCCAGCAGGATCACGTCCGCCCCGATTTCGGCGGCCCGCAGCACGGCGGCGGTATCCGTGGAAAAGAAGGGATTGCCGCTGCCGCCGCCGAAGAGGACCACCCGCCCCTTTTCCAGGTGCCGGACCGCCTGGGGCCGGGAATACCGCTCGGCCACGGGGCCCATCTCCACGGCGGTCTGGACCCGGGCATCCACGCCCTTCTGCTCCAGCACCTCCGCTACGGCCAGGCAGTTCATCACGGTGCCCAGCATTCCCATCTGGTCGGCCCGGGTGCGCTCCATGCGGCCTCCGCCGTCCTTGGCGCCCCGCCAGAAGTTCCCCGCGCCCACCACAATGCCCACCTGGACGCCCATGGACACGGCCTCCTTGACCACATCGCAGACATTGCCGATGATGCCGAAGTCCAGACCGTGGTGCTTCTCTCCCGCCAGGGCCTCGCCGCTGATCTTCAGCAGGACTCGTTTATATTTTGCTTCCCCCATAGGCGTGTTCCTCTACTTTCTTCTCCGGTTGGAAATTTTCGGTTTCACACTGGCTTCTATTCTAATATATTTTCCGCCATTTGAAAAGTAGTAAATGTAAATTTTTTGGAGAATGTGGCCCGCCGCTCTCTGCACCCCGGAAGACGCCTGCGCGCATACGGCCCGGCGGCATATATGCCGCCGGGCCGTATGCGGGGAAATGGGCGGATCCTTATAAGATCCGCAGCACCATTTCCGCCTCCTCGGGTGTATTGAACACAGAGGCAGAAAACCGCAGAGTACCGGTATCCTCCGTACCGGCGGTCCGATGGGCCAAAGGTGCGCAGTGAAGGCCGGACCGTACGGCCACCCCCTGTTCCGCCAGCCGGTCGGCCAGGGTTTCCGGCGCCTCCTGCAGCGGCAGGACGCTCAGTACGCTCCCGCCTCCTGCGGGGTCGGCAAAAACGCGGAAGTCTTCCCGGCCCTCCAGGCCGCTGGCCAGCGCGCGGATGACCTCGCCTTCCTTTTGCCGGATCTTTTCCAGTCCCTGGGAACGGACGAACTGTATGCCCGCCAGAAGTCCCGCTGCGCCGTGGACATTCTGGGTGCCCGCCTCCAGGCGGTCGGGAAGAAAATCGGGCATTTCCTGCTGGCGGGAGAGGCTTCCGGTGCCTCCGGCCAGGAGGGGTCGGGGCGTCTGTCCCTCTCCGCACAGCAGCAGCCCCGTGCCCTGAGGGCCATAGAGGCCCTTGTGCCCCGGCATGGCCACATAGGCCGCGCCCCAGCGGCGCAGGCTCACCGGCTGGATGCCGGCGGACTGAGAGGCGTCCACGATCAGGGGCACGCCCTTCTCCCGGCAAATAGCGGCAATTTCCTCAATAGGCAGGGTATAGCCGAATACATTGGATGTGTGGGTACAGATCGCGGCTTTCACGCCGCCCGACACCGCCCGCCGGAACCCCTCCGCCATCTGGCGGGGATCAAAAAGCCGCCCGTTGACGATCCGGCAGACTACGCCGCCAATATCGCGGAGCGGCCTGGTAACGGCGTTGTGTTCATAGCCGGAAACCGCTACGGTATCTCCCGGAGATACCAGGCTTCGGATGGCGATATTCAGCGCGTGGGTCGCGTTGCTGGTCAGGATAACGTTCTCCGGCTGCGGCACGTCAAAAAGCGCTGCCGCCTCCATCCGGCAGCGCAGCATCAGGTCCGCCGCCAGCCGGGCGGCGGGGTGGTCACCCCGTCCGGGGGTGGTCATAGTGTGGATCGCATCCGCCACCGCCGCCGGCACGGAGGCCGGTTTTTGCAGCGTGGTGGCCGCGCTGTCGAAATAGATCATGGCGCTTCTCTCCTGGCAGATAGGGAGCAAGACCCGAAAATAGAAGGAAAGTCCGGCGGGCCAATGGAGATGCGGCTGCATCGCCCGCTCCTGCGGGCGGCATCCATTGTTTCCCGCTGTTCCTTATGGGTTCCGGGATCTGCTCCGGGGTAAGCCGCCGCCCCCCAAGGGCGGCGGCTTTTTTACATGGTGATTTCGCTGAACGACCCATCGCCCGCCGCGCGGAATATGCGCATGGGCGCCAACCCCTCGCGCCGCAGGCAGTCCATGGCGGCGGACAGATAATCCCCGCCGATGCGGACCGCGTAGCTGCAGCCTCTATCGGTCAACCCCATAGGGGGCCGGAAGAACCGGGCGGTGATCCCCGCCCGCTCCAGGGTCCGGCTCATACGCTGGGCATGGGTGATGGAACGGCTCAGCAGCAGGTAATATGACAATGCTACCGCCTCCCGTCATTACTATATGCCGGGCGGCTCCCGGACGTGACCGTTCCGCCGCGCGGGCCCCGGGCCGGTGGCCGCGCTTTTTCTCCCAAAGCAAGACGCTATGCGCCTTTTTGGGGCGCATAGCGTCTTGTTCTGCCGGCGTGCCGGCTATTTCTTCCTGCTGTAGGGCGTATCCTCCAGCGGCAGCGTATACCGCCGTTTCCGGTCATATTGGTAGTACGCCTCGGAAATGGCGGGGGCGGTGGGGATGGAGGTGATCTCGCCGATGCCAATGGCCCCGCAGGCTACGTCCAGGCCCGGCTTTTCTACCACGATGGCCTTGATCTCCGGGATCTGGTTGGCCTTGAAAAGGCCCAGCGTCCCATATTTGGCGGTGGGCCTGCAGTCCGTTACCGGATACTGCTCCGTCAGGGCGAAGCCCATGCTCATGACCACGCCGCCCTCGATCTGCCCCTCGCAGGACAGGGGATTGACGGCCTTGCCCACATCGTGGGCGGCCACCAAGCGTTTGAGCCTGCCGTCCTCATCCAGCTCGCACAGCTGGGTGGCATAGCCGTAGGCCACATGGCTCACCGGATTGGGCACCGGGGCCCCCAGAGGATCTGTCTTGGCCAGATATTCGCCGTAGTATTCCGTCCCGTTCAGGTCGGAGAGGGTCTTGCCCGCCAGGGCCTTTTTCAGATCCTCACAGGCCCGGCGGCAGGCTTCTCCGGTGACGAGGGTCTGCCGGGAGCCGGAGGTGGTGCCGGAGTCGGGGGCATTGAAGGTATTGCTCCGCTCATAGACCACGTCCGTCCGCTTCACGCCCAGCAGCTCGCAGCACAGCTGCACCAGTACCGTTCCCAGTCCCTGGCCGATGCAGGAGGCTCCGGCCCGGATGTGGATCTTTCCCTCCTCCACCGTCAGCCGGCAGCGGCCCGTGTCGGGGATGCCCACGCCCACGCCGGCGTTTTTCATGGCGCAGGCCAGTCCAACGTATCTGGCGTTATCAAAGTAGGGTTTGACTGCTTCCAGGGTCTCCACCAGACCGGTCTCCGGTCCCACGATCTGGCCGTTGGGCAGGGCCTCGCCGGGCCGGATGGCGTTGCGGTAACGGATCTCCCAGGGGGAGATGCCCACCAGCTCCGCCATTTCGTTGAGCATGGTTTCCAGGCCAAAACAGGTCTGGGTCACCCCGAAGCCCCGGAAGGCTCCGGCGGGGGGATTGTTGGTATAATAGGCGTAGCCATCGATCTGGAACGCCTCGTAGTGATAGGGACCCGCCGCGTGGGTGCAGGCCCGCTCCAGCACCGGCCCGCCCAGGGAGGCGTAAGCCCCGGTGTCGGCGATGACGTTGGCGGCGACCCCCTGAATGATGCCGTTTTCATCGCAGCCCATGGCGAACTCCATCTCCATGGGGTGCCGCTTGGGGTGGATCAGCAGGCTCTCCGCCCGGGTCAGCTTGCATTTGACGGGCCGTCCCGTGAGATAGGCGGCCAGCGCGGCATGGTGCTGGACGGTAACGTCCTCCTTGCCGCCGAAGCCGCCGCCCACCAGCAGGTTCTTCACCTTCACCTTCTCCGGCGGCAGGCCCAGCATGGGGGCGGTCTCGTGCTGGGTGTCGTAAGCGCCCTGGTCGGTGGAGAGGATCATAACGCCGTCCCCATTGGGGTAGGCCACGGCGCACTCCGGCTCCAGGAAGGCGTGCTCGGTGTAGGGGGTGCTGAACTGCCGGGTGAGGACGTACTTGCTCTTGGCGATGGCGAAGGCGGCGTTGCCCCGCTGGATGTGCTTGTGGGCCATGAGGTTGCCGCTCTTGTGGACCAGGGGCGCGTCCGGCAGCATGGCCTCCTGGGGAGAGCGTACGGGCTCCAGGACCTCGTAGTCCACCTCCACCAGTTTTTTGGCCTCCTCCAGGATCTCCGGGGTCTCGGCGGCTACCAGGCAGATGGCATCGCCCAGATAGTGGGTCATGCTCCCTACGGCGATCATGGTATCCCAGTCCTTGACTAGGTGCCCCACCTTGTTCTGGCCGGGGATGTCGGCGGCGGTGAATACGCCCGCCACCCCCGGCAGGGCCCTGGCCTTCTCGGTGTGGATAGCTTTGACAATGGCCCGGGGGTGGGCGGAGCGGACGGCGGAGGCGTAGAGCATCCCGTCCATATACACATCATCGGGGTAGATCCCCGTCCCCTGGACCTTCTCGGCCACATCGATACGGTGGACCCGGCTGCCCAGCTTCCATTCCCGGCCCTCTTCCTCCTCCGGGATGCGGCCCTCCCGGAGGATCTTTGCCGTCAGGCGCACGCCTTCGATGATCTTCACATACCCGGTACACCGGCAGATGTTGGTCCGCAGGGCGGATTTGATCTCGTCCACGGTGGGGTCCGGGTTCCGGTCCAGCAGGCCCTTGGCCGCCATGACCATGCCGGGGATGCAAAAGCCGCACTGGACCGTCCCTGCCTCGCCGAAGCCGTAGGTGTAGGCTTCTTTTTCAAAGCCGCTGAGGCCCTCTGTGGTGACGATGGATTTGCCATCCATCTTGTCGGTGGTAAAGACGCAGGCCCGGACCGCTTTCCCGTCTACCAGGATGGTGCAGGTGCCGCAGGCTCCCTCGCTGCACCCGTCCTTCACGCTGGTCAGGCGCAGTTCGTCCCGGAGGAACCGGATCAGTTTTTGATTTTTCTCGGTGGAAACGGTTTTCCCGTTCACGGTAAATGTAGACATTGCGCTTCTCCTTGCTGTATTTTCCTCAATTGCTCCATCAAGACAATGCATCCATTATAGCGGATATTTCCGATACTTGCAACTCCCAGTTGTTCGGGAACATGTGCAGCCGGCGGGAAAAGGGCCCCGGCCGCGGCCGGGACCCTTTTTCTGCGGTATATGTACGCTTTTCCGCCGGAAGGAGGGGAAGCGGTCTATACTGGGCACACTTATTGAAATGGGAACATCCCCATGACGCTCATCCCGATGATGCATCCCGCCACCGCCAGCAGCGCCAGTCCCGGCGCCCGCAGCAGCCATTCATAGTGCCGGGGGGCGATCTTCCGCCCGTCCGGGCCCCGCTTGTGGAGCATCCACCACAGCGGGCGGCTGAACCCCACCAGCAGCGTCCCCGCCATCAGGCACAGCATGGCCAGCATCAAAGCAGTATCTACCCGGTCCATTGTCAACGCTCCTTTCCGTCCTCGTATGGCAGGCGGGGATTCACGCCCGCCGCCGCTTGCGCAGCCGTCCGATC
Source organism: uncultured Clostridia bacterium (assembly GCA_947177115.1). GTDB lineage: Bacteria > Bacillota > Clostridia > Oscillospirales > Oscillospiraceae > Pelethomonas. Next base: position 2,940 of record CAMWTG010000099.1, on the reverse strand, counting down.
CCGCATGCCGCCGCCAGAACGGCGGCGGCCAGGAGGATCTTCGTGTACTTCTTCATTTCGATTCACCTCTCCACGATCTTGTAATACGTCCGGGCCGTCAGCAGGTACACGATGCCGTAGGCGATGAAGAACACCAGCACCGTGCCCAGGGTACACAGGGCGGTCAGGGCGGTATTGTGGATATAGAACATGGTCAGCAGCTTCTCCACCATATTGAAGTCAAAGACGATATGGATGGAGGCCACCACAATGGGCAGGAAGAACACCATCAGGATCTGGCTGTGGATGGACCGCCTGACCTCGCTGTGGCTGAGGCCCACCTTCTGCATGATCTCGAACCGCTCCTTGTCCTCATAGCCCTCGGAGATCTGCTTGTAGTAGATGATCAGCACCGTGGCCAGCAGGAAGATGAAGCCCAGGAAAAGACCCAGGAACAGGAAGCCCCCCGCCAGGCCGTAGGCGTCCGCCGCTCCCTCGCTGCGGGAGCTCCAGTGGCAGTACATCCAGGAGCCGGTGCCCGCGTACACCTCTTCGTACAGCTCGGTCTCGTAGAAGCCCTGCTGTATCTTGACAAGTTCCTCCAGCTCCTCCTCCGTGGCGTCCACATCCAGGTAGGCGTACCAGCGCATATCGGACCAGTTGTCCACATAGGCCTCCGCCTGTCTGGCCCACAGATCGCCGATCACATCGTCCGCCACCACCACCGTTACCAGCCGGGTGATGTCGGGGTTGAACTGAGGATTGTCCTGCAGCGTTTTCACGATGCGGAAGGTGGACTCCCCCAGCTCCGTCCCCTTCTCGGGCACGGTCCAGCGGAAGGTCAGCGCATCGCCCTTCACGTTGTACGCGGCCACTTCGTCCGGGGCCAGGTGCAGCACCTCGCCGGTGGCGGCGGTATAGTTGCTCTCGGTGATGCAGGTGATCAGCACGATCTCCTTGGCGGCGGCGTTGAAGCGGTCCGTGGTATACACCCCATCGGAGACCATCCCCGCGCCGAAGCTCAGGTCATAGCTGGTGCGGACGTTCTCCACCGCCGCGCCCTGCTTCTCAATAAAGCCGGTAATGCCCGCCAGCATGGCGTTGGGATCGAAGGGGGCCCAGTCCTCCTCCCCCTCCACCGGCTGGGGGAAGTAGCGGACCTCCACGTTGATGTCCCCGGGGTATTGCTCCCGGATCACGTCCGCCGTGCCCAGATACAGGGACAGGGTGCCGGAGAGCATGACCATCACCATGGTACACAGGATGCAGATGTTGGCAAGGCCCACGGCGTTCTGGTTCATCCGGTGGAGCATCCCGCTGACGTTGATGAAATGGCTGGTCTTGTAATAGAACCGCTTGTTCTTCCGCAGGGCCTTCAGGATGAAGATGCTTACGGCCTCGAAGAGGCAGTACGTCCCCACGATCACCAGTCCCACCGCCACGAAGTACCACACGATGGCGTCCATACCAGTGCGGGTGGTGACGGCGATGTAGTAGCCCCAGCCCAGGGTGACGATGCCCAGCAGGGTCGCGAACCACTTGGTCTTAGGCTCCCGCTCGCCCATGTTCCCGCTCCGCAGCAGCTCGATGGGCTTCGACACCCGGACCTTGTTGAGGCTGAGCAGCAGCGTCACGGCCAGCAGCCCCGCAAAGAGGAGCGCCGTCCAGGCCATGCCGTCCCAGCAGATATAGAACCCGAAGGGCGCCGGCATCCCGACCAGCTTGTGGAGGACCAAGCTCACCAGCTTGTGGAGGATCAGGCCCGTGATGATGCCGCCGCCGATGCCCAGCACGGCGATGAGCAGGGTCTCAATGACCAGCACGAGAGCGATATGCCCCTTGCCCATGCCCAGGATGTTGTATAGGCCCAGCTCCTTCTTTCGCTGCTTCATGAGGAATCCGTTGATATACAGTACGAAGATGGCGGAAAACATGAAAGCAATGACCATGCCGATGGACATGAAGACTTCCACATACATGTAGCCGTTAGGCCGTCCCGGCGTTATATCCTTTACGCCGGGGTCCTTGACCAGGGCGGACATGATATAGATCGCCGCCACGTCCCCCAGCAGGGCCAGGATATAGGGGAAATAGAACTTCCGGTTGTTGCGGATGCTCTGCAGGGCCAGCTTGGGATAGAGGCTGGAATTACGCATCTTCCTCACCTCCGGCGGCAAGGAGGGTCAGGGTGTCGGAGATCTTCTGGTACATCTCCTCGGTGGAGCTGACGCCCTTGTAGATCTGGTGGAACACCTCGCCGTCCCGGATGAACATGACCCGCTTGGCGTGGCTGGCGGCCTTGGTGGAGTGGGTGACCATGAGGATGGTCTGCCCCTCGGCGTTCACCTGGTCGAAGAGGCTCAGGAGGCTGTCGGTGGCCTTGCTGTCCAGGGCCCCGGTGGGCTCGTCGGCCAGGACGATCCGGGGCTCGGTGATGAGGGCCCGGGCCACGGCCGCCCGCTGCTTCTGTCCGCCGGAGATCTCGTAGGGGTACTTTTTCAGCAGCTCGTCGATGCCCAGCCGCCGGGCCAGGGGCAGCAGGCGCTGCTCCATCTCCTTGTAGGTCTTCCCCGCCAGCACCAGGGGAAGGAGGATGTTGTCCTGAATGGAGAAGGTGTCCAGCAGGTTGAAGTCCTGGAAGACGAACCCCAGGTGGTCCCGGCGGAAGGCGGCGATGTCCTTCTCCTTGATGGTGACGATATTTTTCCCGTCCAGGAGCACCTGCCCGCTGGTGGGCTTATCCAGGGCGGCGAGGATGTTCAGCAGGGTGGTCTTGCCGGACCCGGACTCGCCCATGATGGCTACGTATTCCCCCGGCTCCACGGCGAAGTTGACGCTGGTGAGCGCCTGGACCTGCTGGCCGCCGAAGCGGGTGGTATAGATCTTTTTCAGATCGCTGACTTGCAGAATCGGCATTGTCTTTTCCTCCTTGGGTTTGTTTGCGGGTTTATTATAGCTGAT
>CAMWTG010000098.1 GCA_947177115.1 uncultured Clostridia bacterium | reverse complement strand
CGGAGGAACGGACGCTGTTCCTCAACGGCACCATCGCCGAGGATAGCTGGTATGACGATGACGTGACCCCCCAGCTTTTCAAGGACGAGCTGACGGGCGGCTCCGGCAACATCACGGTCTGGATCAACAGCCCCGGCGGTGACTGCGTGGCGGCGGCGCAAATCTACAATATGCTCATGGACTACCCCCACGATGTGACCGTGAAAATTGACGGCATCGCCGCCAGCGCCGCCTCGGTCATTGCTATGGCTGGCACCAAGGTGCTGATGTCCCCGGTGTCCACCATGATGATCCACAACCCTGCCACGGTTGCCTGGGGCGACACCGGCGAGATGGAGAAGGCCATCGCCATGCTGGACGCCGTAAAGGACTCCATCATCAACGCCTACGAGATCAAGACCGGGCTGTCCCGCGCCAAGCTGTCCCACCTCATGGACAGCGAGACCTGGATGGACGCGAACAAGGCGGTGGAGCTGGGCTTTGCGGACGGCATCCTGTCCCGCACCCAAACGGAGGACGAAGCCCCGCCCGCTGGCTCCATGCTCTACTCCCCGGCGGCGGTGGTCAATTCCCTCATGGGGAAGATCGCTCAGAAGTGCAAAATTGAACACCCCAAACCCACAGGCCGTTCCATCGACACGCTGATGGAGCGGCTTGAACTTTTGAAATTTTAAGGAGGATCACATCATGACCATTCTGGAACTGCGCGAGAAGCGGGCCAAGGCATGGGCTGCTGCAAAGGCTTTCCTGGACAGCCACCGCAACGACAGGGGCGTTCTGTCCGCAGAGGATGATGCCGCTTACACCCGCATGGAGCAGGAGATCACCGATTTGGGCAAGGAGATCGCCCGGATGGAGCGGCAGGAGGCGCTGGATGCCGAACTGAGCCGCCCCACTGCCACGCCCCTCACTGGCAAGCCCCTGGGCAACGCTGGCCCGGACGAGCCTAAGACCGGGCGGGATTCGGATGCCTACCGGCAGGGGATGCTGAAAGCCCTCCGCACCAACTTCAAGCAGATCACGGACGTGCTGAGCGAAGGCGTGGATGAGAACGGCGGCTTCCTGGTGCCGGAGGAGTACGACCGCCGTCTCATTGATGTGCTGGAGGAGGAGAACATCTTCCGCAGGCTGGGGACCACCATCACCACCAGCGGCCAGCACAAGATCAACATCGCCGGGAGCAAGCCCGCCGCATCCTGGATCGAGGAGGGCGGTGCGCTGACCTTCGGCGATGCCACCTTCTCCCAGATCATCCTGGACGCCCATAAGCTCCACGTTGCTATCAAGGTCACCGAGGAACTGCTCTATGACAACGCCTTCAACCTGGAGAACTACATCCTCACCCAGTTCGGCAAGGCCCTCGCCAACGCAGAGGAGGACGCTTTCCTCAATGGTGACGGCTCCGGTAAGCCCCTGGGCATCTTCGCCACCACCGGCGGCGGGCAGACTGCCGGTACCCTGACGGCGGCGATCAAGTCGGACGATGTGCTGGATCTGGTGTACGCCCTCAAGCGGCCCTACCGCAAGAGCGCGTCCTTCATCATGAACGACAAGACCCTCTCCGCCCTGCGCAAGCTGAAGGACAACAACGGCCAGTATCTGTGGCAGCCCTCCTACCAGGCCGGGGAGCCGGACCGCGTGCTGGGCTACGCCGTCCACACCTCCGCCTACGCGCCGGAGAGCGCCATCGCTTTCGGCGACTACAGCTACTATAACATCGGGGATCGCGGCACCCGCTCCTTCCAGGAGCTGCGGGAGTTGTTCGCCGGGAACGGCATGGTGGGCTTCCTGGCGAAGGAGCGTGTGGACGGCAAGCTGGTACTGCCGGAGGCCGTCCAGATCCTGAAGCTGGGCGGTGCCGCTGCGGCGAAGGCGTAACAGGAGGCGCGGCGGTGATGGACACCCTGCTTGAGAAGGTCAAAGCAAATCTCATCCTGGATCATGCGGCGGATGACGGGCTTTTGCGGAGCTACATCACCGCCGCCATTACCTATGCGGAGAGCTACCAGCATATCCCGGAGGGCAGCTACCGTGAATCCCCTATGCCGCCCACTACGGAGCAGGCGGTCATCATGCTGGCCAGCCACTTCTATGAGAGCCGGGATGGTTCCACCGGTGGGTTCTTCGCGGATAACACCAACGCTGCGCAACAGGTATGGAACACGGTCAATCTGCTGCTGCGGCTGGACCGGGATTGGAAGGTATAGCTATGTCTTTTGGAAAGATGAACACTTTCATTGACATCATGGAACAGCGGAAAACCAAGGACCCGGAGGGGTTCGCCGCCACAGAGGGCGTAGTGGTGGCTTCCCTCCGGGCTTACCGGGAGGGGCGGCACGGCAGCGAGAAATGGACCAACCGTGCCGCCTTCTCCGAGGCCACCGACCTCTTCCGCTTCCGTTGTATCCCCGGCGTGAAGATCACCACAGCAATGGCGATCCGCTGCGGGGACACGCGGTTCAATATCACCAGTGTGGAGGACGTGAAGGGCCGGGGGATGTATCTGGAGGTGCTGGCAAAGGAGGCGACCGCCAGTGGCCGAAGTGACGGTCAAGCTGCCGGACGAGTTTCTGAAAAAACTGACCCGGCTGGGGGAACAGACGGATGCCATCTGCACAAAGATGCTGGAGGCTGGCGCGGAGGTGGTGGAGACAAAAATCCGGGATAATCTTCGTGCTGTTATCGGCAGGGATACACAAGAGCCGTCACGCTCCACAGGGGAACTGCTGGAATCGCTTGGCACTTCGGAGGTCAAGCAGGACGCGGACGGTGTACTCAATATCAAAGTTGGCTTTGCAGAGCCCCGCTCAGATGGGGAGAGCAACGCCAAGATCGCCAACATCATCGAGTACGGCAAGCACGGTCAGCCGCCCAAGCCTTTTCTGAAACCAGCGAAAACTGCGACCCGCGCCGCCTGTGCGGATGCCATGCGGCAGACCTTTGAAGAGGAGGTGGGTAAGCTGTGAGCCTTCTGGGTGAACTGAATGATTTGGTTGAGAATATCGGCATCCCTGTGGAAACTGGTGTGTTCACCGGCACAGCCCCGGATGAATATCTGGTTCTCACGCCGCTGGCGGATTCCTTTGCCCTCCATGCGGACAACCGCCCTCAGTACGATGTCCAGGAGGCGCGTATCTCCCTGTACACCAAGAGCAGTTATGCGGAGCGAAAGAATCAGATTACCTGCGCTCTGCTGGCTGCGGACATCGGCATCACAGACCGCCGGTTCATCTCCCATGAGGATGATACCGGCTATTTTCATTACGCCATTGACGTGGCGAAATCCTATGAAATGGAGGAATGACCTATGGCTACGATTGGCTTGGACAGGCTCTACTACGCGCCCATCACCGGAGCCGCCAACGGCTTGGAAACCTACGGAAAACCGCTCCAGCTTGCAAAGGCCATCTCCGCAGACCTCTCCATGGAGCTGGCGGAGGCCACGCTGTATGCGGATGACGGCGCGGCGGAGATCGTCAAGGAGTTCAAGAGCGGCAAGCTGACTCTGGGCGTGGACGATCTGGGCGCGGAGGCCGCGTCCGTCCTCACCGGCTCCACCATCGACAGCAACCATGTGGTGATCTCCGCCAGCGAGGACGGCGGCAGTCCGGTTGCCATCGGCTTCCGGGCGAAAAAGGCGAACGGGAATTACCGCTACTTCTGGCTGTACCGGGTGAAGTTCGGCATCCCCGCCACCAATCTAGCGACCAAGGGGGACGGCATCACCTTCTCCACTCCCACTATCGAGGGGACCGTCCTGCGCCGGAACAAACCGGACGCCAGCGGCAAGCACCCCTGGAAAGCGGAGGTCACGGAGGGCGATACGGATGTTTCCGCCGCTACCATCACTGGCTGGTACGATGACGTATACGAGCCTGCATACGGAGGGGAGGTTTAACCCGCGGATACAGAACACACTGCGAACATCACCATTGGCGGCGAGGAGTATACGCTCCTGCTGACTACCAAAGCCACCAAAGAGATCGCCGCCCGGTACGGTGGGCTGGAGAACCTGGGCGATAAGCTCATGAAGTCCGAGAACTTCGAGATGGCTCTGGACGAGATCGTCTGGCTCATCACCCTGCTGGCGAACCAGAGCATCCTCATCCACAATTTGAAGCATCCGGAGGACCGGAGGCCGGAGCTGACCGCTGAAGCGGTGGAGCTGCTCACTTCCCCCTATGACCTCGCCGGGTGCAAAAACGCCATCATGCAGGCCATGTACCGTGGCACCAAGCGGAATGTTGTCAGCGAGAGCGATTCAAAAAACACACAGGCCGGGTAAGCAACGAAGAGCTGTTTACCCGGCTGCTCTATTACGGCACCGCCCACCTCCATCTCTCCCAGGACGAGGTGTGGCGGATGCCGTTCGGCCAGCTTCTGGACCTTTGGGAGTGCCACCGCCAGTTTATGGGCTGGGCCAAGCCTAGGCGGGAACTTTCCATTGATGACATCATCCCGGCTGGCTTCTGAGGGGAGGGATTTGTAATTGGCTGACAATTTCGGACTGAAAATCGGTCTGGAGGGCGAAAAAGAATTCAAATCCGCATTGGTGGAGATCAACCAGTCCTTCAAAGTCCTCGGCTCCGAGATGAAGCTGGTGCAGTCCCAGTTCGATAAGAATGACAATTCTGTGGAAGCCCTCACCGCCCGGAACCAGGTGCTGAACAAGGAGATCGAGGCGCAGAAGCAGAAGATCGAGACATTGCGCTCCGCTCTGGACAACGCCGCCGAGTCCTTCGGCGAAAACGACCGCCGCACCCAGAACTGGCAGATACAGCTCAACAACGCCGAAGCCTCCCTCAATAGCATGGAGCGTGAGCTGTCCGGCAACGAGCAGGCCATCCGGGGCATGACGGATGAGATGGATGCCGCCGGGGACAGCACTGGGGACTTCGCAGATGCCCTTGAGGACAGCGGCGATGCGGCGGAGGACGCCGGGGGCAAGTTTGAGAAGTTCAAGAGCGTCCTCGGAACCGTTGCAAAGGCCACCGCTGCCGCTGTCACCGCCATTGGCACGGCTGCTGTCGCCGCTGGCAAGGCCATCTGGGATATGGCGAATGAGACTGCTACTGCCGGGGATAAGATCGACAAGACCTCCCAGAAAATTGGTATCAGCGCGGAGGCGTATCAGGAATTGGCCTATGTATTTGAGCGCAGCGGAGCTAACGTGGATAACCTCCAGGCCGGGATGAAGACCCTCTCCGGGGTGATCTCGGATGCTGCCGCTGGCTCGTCCTCCGCCGCTGAGAAGCTGAACGCCGTTGGGCTGTCCATTGAGGACTTGAACGGTCTCTCCCAGGAGCAGCAGCTTGATGTGGTCATCGCCGCCTTGCAGGAGATGGGTTCCGGTGCGGAGCGCACCTCTGCTGCCACCGATCTCCTGGGCAAATCTGCCGTTGACATGGCAGCAGTTCTCAACATGACTGCCGAGGATACCGCCGCGCTCAAAAAGGAAGCCCAAGACTACGGTATGGTTATGAGCAATGAGGCTGTCGCCGCCAGCGCCGCTTTTGAGGACAGTCTCAGCCGCTTGAACAATACCTTCGGCGGTCTGAAAAACCGGATCACCTCCGATATGCTCCCCGGCCTTATCAGTCTCATGGACGGTTTCTCTGACCTGATTGCCGGGAACGACAATGCGGCGGAAGAGATCGAGAGCGGCGTCACATCCATGATCGAGGGCATCAGCGCCATGATCCCCCAGGTGGTCACGCTCGTCAGCACCATCGCCGAGGCGGTGCTGGCCGGTGCGCCCGCCATCATCCAAGCTCTGGCGCAAGGTATCCTGGAAGCCGTGCCGGAGCTGATGCCCACCATCACGGAGGTCATCACCCAGCTTATCGCCGCCCTGGTGGAATTGCTCCCCATGCTCATTGAAGCCGGGATGCAGATCATCGTGTCTCTGGCGCAGGGCATCGCCGAAGCTGTCCCGGAACTGGTCCCCCAGGTGGTGGAGATCGTCACCCAAATCGTGCAGACCCTCATTGAGAATCTGCCACTGCTGTTGGATGCCGCGCTCCAGCTCATTACCGGGCTGGCGGCGGGACTGCTGGAAGCTATCCCCGTTCTGATGGAGACTCTCCCGGAGATCATCACGGCGATTGTCGAATTTATCATCGGAGCCATCCCACAAATCATTGAGGCAGGGATACAGCTTTTGACCTCCCTGGTGGAAGCCCTGCCGGAGATCATCGAAGCAATCGTGGCAGCTATCCCCCAAATCATCGAGGGCATCCTTACAGCCATCGTAGAGAGCATCCCGCAGTTGATAGATGCCGGTGTTGAATTGCTGGTGGCGCTCATCGAGAACCTGCCCACCATCATCGTGGAGATCGTCAAGGCCGTGCCGCAGATCATTGCCAGTATCGTGGATGCCTTCACCGGCTCCATTCCCGACATCGTAGATGTGGGTGCCAATCTGGTGAAAGGGCTGTGGGACGGCATTTCCTCCATGATCTCCTGGCTGTCGGATAAGGTGAACAACTGGGTGGGTGGTCTGGTGGATGGCGTGAAAGGGTTCCTGGGCATCCACTCCCCGTCCACGGTATTCGCTGGCATCGGCGAGAACATGGGCGCGGGCATGGGCGTTGGCTTCCTGGATGCTATGAAGGATGTTGAGAAGGACATGAGAAACGCTATCCCTACTGACTTCGACATTGACACCAATATCGGCGATGTTCCCTCCGCCGCTGTCGGTAGCCATGCGTTCAATGTGACCATCCCGCTGACAATCAATGGCGCAACGCTCTCCCGTATCCTGGCGGAGATACAGTGGTCCCAGAACCAGGTCTATGTGCGGAACCTCGGCGTGGGATAAGGAAGGAGGTCCCCATGCAAATCGAAATCTATCAGGGTACATCCAAGCTGTATGTTTTTCCCAGCGTTCTCTCCGCATCCCTGACCGACCGGCTCTCCGGGGAGAGGACGCTGGATTTTTCCGTTCTGGCATCCCGTTCCCAGAAGCTGCTCCCTGGCATGACGGCGCAGTTAGATGGTCAGGTATACAGCATCGTCCGGGTGGCGCGGCAGCTCTCCAACGGCCTACCGGTCACTACTGCCCAGTGCGAACACATCTCCTATCTGCTCAATGACGAGCAATACAATCTGGTCACCTTCATCTATGAGGGAACGCCCCTGGGCGGCTTGAACAGGCTGCTCTCCGGTACGCCGTTTTCCGCTGGTGTGTGCGCGGCTGCCACCAATGTGGAGGTAGCTTTTACCGAGGGGACGCTGAACCGCCGAAATGCCCTTATGCGCTTCATCAACGCCTGTGGCTGCGAAGTGGAGTATGACGGCTACAAGATCAACCTGCGGAAGCACCGGGGCAGCACTGCCCGCAAAGTCCTCATGGACGGCAAGAATGTAACGAATCTCTCCGTGACATTGGACAGCCGGGAGAATACGCAGTCCTACGAAATTTCACTGTTCAAAATGGCTGACCTGGAAGCCGGGGACGAAGTGAACATCACCTACCGTCCCATGGGCGTGGCGGTGGACACCCGGATCATAGCCATCACCTATAACCCCTTCTACCGATACACCGTCCGGGTGGAGGTCGGGGACTATGTGCCGAATCTGCTGGCAGCAACCGCCGACCGGATGGAGGGCATCAAGCAGGAGTTCCGGGCCGCAAATGGACGGCTGGAATCCTCCATTAAGAAGGTAGACGGGAGCCTGTCCAGCCTGACCCAGACAGTCTCCGGGTTTGATACCCGCATCGCAAACGCCGAGGGCAGCGTGTCCTCGCTGCGCCAGACGGCATCCGGTTTCGACACCCGCATCTCCACGGCGGAGGGTGCTGTTTCTGAAATGAAGCAGACAGTGGGGGGCTTTGATGCCCGTATCAAATCCGCCGAAGGGAATGTGGCACAGTTGAGCCTGACCGTGGGCGGCTTCAACACACGCATCACCGAGACCGAGGAAGGGCTGAAGGGCGCTGAAACCCACATTTCCTCCATTGAACAGTACGCCAAGAGCATCCGGCTCTCGGTCACCAATGGCGAGACTTCCAGTTCCTTTAAGCTGACCGCTGGCACGGCTACCCTCTCCAGCGGGGATATCAAATTCACCGGGTATGTGACCTTTGCGGGGCTCTCCGGCGGGACCACGACCATTGACGGGGCCTGCATCAAGACGGGGAAGATCACCGCCGACCGGATCGATGTCGGCAGCCTAAAGGTCTCCAAGATCTATGACAGTTCCGGCGCAAAAACCGCTATCGACTGTTCCAGCACCGCCACCATGTATATTGGCGGGAACGACAGCACCAGCGCGTACACCGAGCTGCTCATCAAGGGGACGATCATCACCTTCAACCGCTGGGGCGACACGAACCAGGGGATCACCATCCACAACGCTTCCTCTTACTACATGAGGCCGGGAACCTCTAACCTTTACAGCCTGGGCGATGCTGCACACCTCAGGGCCGGGTGCTACACCAACAGCGTCACCATCACCCCCAACAGCAGTTCCCTCTACGGCATGACGCTCAACTACAACGGCATCATCCCCGCCAAGACAGAAGAACTGAACCTAGGCTCCACCAGCTACAAATGGAATTTTCTGTATGTGTATGGAATCATGCTCGATGGTACCCGGCTGGAAGCAAGCAGGGTGAGTTACAGCACGAATATTTATGCCAGTATGAACAGCAGCAAGCAGTTCGTCCCGCAGGCCAGCAGCGGCTACTATCTGGGCAGCTCGACCTATCCCTGGCAGTATGCCTACATCACCAATC
>CAMWTG010000097.1 GCA_947177115.1 uncultured Clostridia bacterium | reverse complement strand
TCCCAGGACCTGGAGGAATCCCGGCAGGTATGGGGCGCGGTCCGGCGGGGGGCCTGCCGGCTGCTGTACGTGGCCCCGGAGCGGCTGGAAAACCAGCGGTTCCTGGATCTGATGGCTTCCCAGGACATCCGCCTGGTGGCGGTGGACGAGGCCCACTGCATCTCCCAATGGGGCCAGGACTTCCGGCCCAGCTACTTAAAAATCGCGGATTTTGTGTCCGCATTGCCCCGGCGGCCGGTGGTGGCCGCCTTTACCGCCACGGCCACTGCCCGGGTCCAGGAGGACATCGTCCTCCGCCTGGGCCTGCGGGACCCGGTGCGGACCGTCACGGGCTTTGACCGTCCCAATCTGTATTTCGATGTGCAGCGCCCCGGGCGGAAGAAGCAGCAGGCCCTGCTGGCACTGCTGGACCGGCGGCGGGGAAAGAGCGGCATCATCTACTGCGCCACCCGCAGCAAAGTGGAACAGGTCTGCGAGGCCCTGACGGTCCAGGGATTTTCCGCCACCCGGTACCACGCCGGCCTGGATGAGGAGGAGCGGCGGAGCAATCAGGACGATTTCCAATACGACCGCAGGCAGATCATGGTGGCTACCAACGCCTTCGGCATGGGCATCGACAAGTCCAACGTCAGCTTTGTTATCCACTACAACATGCCCAAAAATCTGGAATCCTACTACCAGGAGGCGGGCCGCGCCGGACGGGACGGCGAACCGGCGGACTGCATCCTCCTATACAGCGATGGAGACGTGGCTACCGCCAAGGTCCTCCTCTCCCGGGACGGCCAGGGCCCAGATCCCCAGGAACTAGAGCGGCTGGGGGCCATGGTGGACTATTGCAAGACTACCGAATGCCTCCGGGGCCGCATCCTGGCCTATTTCGGCCAGCCCCACCCGGACCGTTGCGGGAACTGCGGCAGCTGCCGGGGCGTGTATACCCAGGCGGATATCACCGTGCAGGCCCAGATGATCCTCTCCTGCATCAAGCGGGTCCGGGACAAACTGGGGTACTCCGTAGGAGCGGCGCTGACCGTCCAGGTCCTCCGGGGCGGCAGCAGCCGCCGGATCAAGGAGCTGGGCCTGGACAGCCTGTCCACCTACGGCCTGATGAGAGAGGAGCCCCAGGAGAGGGTCCGGGCCTACCTGGACTGTCTGGAGGCGGAAGGGTGTGTCTATACCGAGCCGGAACACGCCACCCTCCGGCTGGGGACCCGGGCGGGAGCGGTGCTGTTTCATGGGGAGCGGATATCTATGACTACCCGGCTGGAGCCGGAGCCCACCCCGGCCTTCAAACGAAAACAGGAGCCGGGAGATGCCGCCGCTCCGGCGGACGAGGGGCTGCTCTCCGCCCTCAAAGCAGCCCGGACGCTGCTGGCCCGGCGGGAGGGTGTGCCGCCTTACATCATCTTTTCCAACGCCGCGCTGGCGGACATGGCCGCCAAAGCGCCCCGGACCATGGAGGAATTTCTGGACGTGTCCGGCGTGGGACAGATCAAGGCCCAGCGGTACGGCGCGGAATTTCTTGCGGTGATTGCGGAATACCGGGCGGAAAACGGATAAAACGAATTCATGCGTGTGATGATTCCCGGCTACATCTTGCCGGCATAATGAACGGCAAGATTCAAACAGCGTCAGGGAACATCATTTTGCCCCCGGGAACCGATTCCCGGGGGCTTCGCTTATTTCCGGATAACCTCCAGTGGACATCCCTCCCACTTGCCATAAAGGGAAAAGCTGTCCTCCAGCCCCTCGGTGATAGCCGCCGTTCCATCCGCACCTAAGAGGATAAAGTCAAAATCCTGGTGTTCTCGCCAGTAAGCCTCCGCCCGCTCCCGGCCCATGACGAACAGCGCGGTGGACAATCCGTCCCCCTGCACCCCCCGGTCCGCCACAATGGTGGCCGAGGATAGGCCGCTCTCCGCCGGATAGCCGGTGGAGGGATCAATGATGTGGCAGTAGGCAACCCCGTCCTGCTCAAAATACCGCTGATATCCGCCGGAGGTGACGACCGCCTTGTCCACGACCTCCAGCGCCCCGGCATAGCCTCCCTCCGGGGCCTGCACCGCCACCCGCCAGGGAGAGCCGTCCGGCTTGGCCCCCAGAGCCTGGACATTGCCGCCCAGCTCCACAATGGCGGAGGAGACGCCCGCGCTCCGGAACAGCGCCATCAGCCGGTCCCCGGTCCAGCCCTTGGCTACCGCTCCCAGGTCCAGCTCCACGCCCTCCGGAAGAGCGAGCCGGTCTCCTTCCAGGATGGCTTGGGTGTAGTCCACTTTTTGCAGCAATCCGGCCAGCTCCGCCGCCTCCGGTACACGGTATTCCCCGGTGGTGAAGCCCCAGGCCCGGACTACCGGATAAACAGTCACGTCCAGCGCGCCCCCTGTGCTTTCGCACAGGGCCAGCGCCTCCGCCAGCAGCTGCCGCGGCTCATCCGACAAAGAAACCGGCTTGCCGTTGCTGTGGTTGGCCTGATAAATCTCGCTGCCTGCCTCGGTGACGGACAGCAGGGCCTCCAGCTCCTGAATGCATCCGGCGGCCTGCCGGAGGATCTCCTGCCCGTCCTTCTCACTCTGGGCATAGACAGTCAAAGTCATAATGGTGTCCATGGCCAGCAGCTCCCGGCGGCAGGGATACTCTCCCCGGACCGGACTGTCCGCGCCGGGAGAACCACAGCCCGGGAGCAGGAGCAGGGCCAGCAGAAAGAGCAGAAGACGGACAGATTTCATAGCGGCCTCCGTGGATTTCCAGGCGTTTCGCAGGAAACCTCTTGCAATTTTTTTCCGGTATCGGCTAAAATAAATTTAAGAACATACTTGCGGCAGGCCGCTGAGCGTTCACAGCCCCTGCGGCCCCACACAAGTGAAGATGGTACTCAGCACGGCAGCATGGTTGCATCACAGGTCTATTATATCCGTTTGTCCTCCTTTTTGCAAGAATGGACCGTATAGGCCGTGCGTTCGCGTTGAGGGATCAGGGCGGCGCTGCGTTTAAGAACCCGGCGCCGCTGTTATGTTTACGATGGGTTCCTTCCGGGGCGGAGGCTTTCTCTCCCGGCCCGGGCTCCCGTTGAGATCTATAAAATTTGAAAAGAGGGGAAACAGCTATGAAGAAAAAACTTCTGCCCCTCGTGTTGGCCCTGGTGATGTCCCTGGGGCTGTGCGTTCCGGCATTCGCAGGCCGTGAAGCTTCGGCAAATGTGCCCCAGATCGGAATGGTCCTGCCCAATAACAGCCATCCCGAATCTTCGACCGGCTCCTATCAGGTTCGGCGCGTCAGCGCAGTAGGACTTACAGACAAAGCGTCCAATACTACTCTCGGCTATGTAATGGCCCGCGAGAGCGAACCGTAAAGCTTCACGCTCAATACTTTTGCCATTCCTCTGGGGACCACCATTACCATAAACAATCTGCGGAACAATTGGAGCGCCAATGGCGGCGAGGTGGATGTTATTGGGATTCAGGCTTATTCTGACCCCGATGGCGATGGCATTTATGACCAGTGGATTTTTGATTTTGAAAATAATCCCGCGGTAGTCCCTCTTGAGGAGGAGAAGGTTGCTTTTCTTCCAGATGAAAACGGAAGATACAGCTATGCGGCGTTTCTCACAAAGGATAACAGCGTGGGGCTTGATACGAATGTTTTACCCAGTTCCGTAACGATCACCACAGATTATCTCAGCAAGATGTTTGGCCCCAACACATTGGTCCTGGTACAGATGCAGGTCTGGACCGCTGTCAGCACCGACCCTCTCACCGCTTTCCAGACGGGGACCACGGGAACCATGGCCTACCTCATCTCTGATGGAGAGACGGCTGCCGCCCCTGCGGAAACTGGATCTCCGGTCGAATCGGAAACGCCAAAGGAGCCGGAGGCCCCTGAAAAGCCCGCCGCCCCCGCTTTCACCGATGTAGCCGCCGATACCTACTACGCCGCGCCCGTAGCCTGGGCGGTGGAGCAGGGCGTCACGACCGGTACCGGTCAGGGCGCTTTCTCCCCTGATGATGTCTGCAGCCGGGGTCAGATCGTCACCTTCCTTCACCGCGCTTTGGCGGAGTAACGCCCCGCAGAGCAAGATCCCCCGCCTTCCATTGCCGGAAGACGGGGGATCTTGCTCCCTTTTCGGCTAATACCGGCCGGTTCTTATGCCGCCAAAGAGAAAAAAGGTCTTGACAAATCCAAAGAATGGGCTACAATAGGAAAGACATATGTCAAGACATATGTCAGACTAATAAAAGCAGGTACATGGAAATGGAAAAATTGAAGGCGTTCTGCAAACGCAAAAACATTGTATTCTCCGCCAAGCGCTATGGCATTGACGCGCTGGGGGCCATGGCCCAGGGCCTGTTCTGCTCCCTGCTCATCGGCACCATTGTCAAGACCTTGGGGGAACAGGCGGGTATTCCCTTTCTGGTCGATGTGGGAAACTATGCCTCCGCCATGAGCGGCGCGGCCATGGCGGTTGCCATTGGCTTCGCCCTCCAGGCCCCGCCGCTGGTACTGTTCTCCCTGGCTGCCGTAGGCTACGCGGCCAATGCCCTGGGCAGCACCAGCCTGATCCCCAACCAGGGCGGAGCTGGCGGCCCGCTGGCGGTGCTGTTCATCGCCATCATTGCCGCTGAGTGCGGCAAGGCCGTCAGCAAGGAGACCAAGATCGACATCCTGGTGACGCCTCTGGTAACCATTCTGATTGGCGTTGCCCTGTCGGCCTGGTGGGCACCGGCCATCGGCACCGCCGCCACAGCGGTGGGCAATATTATCATGTGGGCCACCGACCTGCAGCCCTTCCTGATGGGGATCATTGTTTCTGTACTCATGGGAATGGCCTTGACCCTGCCCATCTCCTCCGCAGCCATTTGCGCGGCCTTCGGCCTTACAGGTCTGGCGGGCGGCGCGGCAGTGGCAGGATGCTGCGCCAACATGGTAGGCTTCGCGGTACTTTCCTTCCGGGAGAACCACTGGGGCGGCCTGGTGAGCCAAGGCATCGGCACCTCTATGCTGCAAATGGGGAACATTGTAAAAAATCCCCGGATCTGGCTTCCGGCCATTCTGACCTCCGCTGTCACCGGTCCCATTTCCACCTGTGTGTTCAAAATGGAGATGAACGGTCCTCCTGTATCCTCCGGCATGGGGACCTGCGGCCTGGTGGGGCAGATCGGCGTATGGACGGGCTGGCTGTCCCCCAGCGAGCGGGCGATCACCAACGGCGCATCGGCAATCGTGCCGGGGGCCTTTGACTGGATCGGGCTGATTCTGATTTCCTTTGTCCTCCCGGCGGTACTGAGCTGGGCCTTTGGCCTGTTCTTCCGGAAGATCGGATGGATTAAGGAGGGGGATCTCACCCTGGCGGGGTAACAGCAAAAGGGCCCGGAGGCATGAGCCTCCGGGCCTGTGCAAGAAAAAGTATCACAGCCCTATGACGGCAAATGCTCACTGTCCCGCAAAGTAGTACCCCACGCCTCTCCTGGTCAGGATCAGAGCCGGATTGGCCGGATCGTCTTCGATCTTTTCCCGCAGCCGCCGGACGGTGACATCTACCGTGCGGACGTCATCGCCCACATAGTCGTAATTCCACACCTGCTCCATAAGGTCGGTCCTGGAATAGACCTTCCCCGGGTGTCCGGCCAGGAAAGTCAACAGCTCATACTCCCGCTGGGTCAGCGGGATAGGTTTGCCGTGTTTACTGACCTGATAATTTTCCGGATCAATGGTCAGTCCGCCTGCCGCCGGGACGGCGGCGGCGCTCTCCTGGGGCTGCAGCATGGCTGTGCGGCGGATATTGGCCTTGACCCGGGCCATCAGCTCCCGCATGGAGAAGGGCTTGGTGATATAATCGTCCGCCCCGATTTCCAGGCCCAGTACCTTGTCCGCCTCCTCCTCCCGGGCGGTTAGGATGATAACGGGCACGTTATTCCCCTCCTCCCGCAGGAGCCTGCATACGTCAAATCCGATCATTTTCGGCAGCATCACGTCCAGCAGGATCAGATCCGGATTGCCCTCCCGGGCGGCAGCCAGCCCCGCCTCGCCATCGTAGGCGGTGAGGACCGCGTAGCCCTCCTTCTCCAGGTTGAACCGGACAATGTCCACAATGCTTTTCTCGTCCTCAACAATGAGGACGGTCTTTTTTTCTTCCATAGCTTCTCCTTCACAAGCCGCTTGTGCGGGGGACGGGCGTTACATCTGCAGCAGCAGCTTGCCCTTCAGCACGGCGGCGATGGTCTTGGCGTCTTTGATCTCTCCGGAGAGCACCTGCTCCACCAGCTCATCAAAGGGCACCCGCTCCAGATTCAAAAATTCATCCTCATCCGGATGGGCCTCCCCGAACGTCAGGTCCCGGGCCAGGTACATCCGGATAATCTCCCCGCAATAGCCGGGGGAGGGATACAGTTCTCCCAGCGGCCGGAAATCTCCGGATGAGGCTCCCGTTTCCTCCTTCAGCTCCCGGATGGCGGCCTGGGTGGGGTCCTCGCCGTATTCCAGTTTCCCAGCGGGAATCTCCCGCAGGACTTTTTCATAGGGATACCGGTACTGGCTCACCAGCAGCGCCCGGTTTTCATCGTCCAGGGCCAGCACGCATACGCCGCCGGGATGATCCACCACTTCCCGGAAACCGGTGCCGCCATCGGGCAGTTCCACCGTATCCCGCCGGACATGCAGGATGCGCCCGTCAAAAATCTTTTCGCTGGACAATGTCTTTTCTGTCAGATCCATATCATGGTTCTCCTTCCGTAGATGGCGTTGGTTCTCCGGCCTGCGTGCTCTCCGTCAGGCTGGCGGGGGTCAGGGAATCGGTGTAGATCCCGCTGACGCCGCTGTCCAGCAGGGACAGGGCTTCTGCCGGTTCATTGACTGTGTGGGCGTAGACCTTGATGCCGTGTTCCCGGGCAGCGGGCGCAAAGGAAGTCCTCCACCAGCGGTCCCACATTGTAATGCCGCCGATTCCGTTTTCCGCGCAGAAAGCGGCTTTTTCCCGGAAATCCGCCTCTGTGGTGGAAAAGCCCTCGCTGTACAGGGTGTAGATATAGTTGCTGAAATGGTGGACGCCGTCCACCACCTTGAACATAAGGGGATCGTAGACCTGGATGATCATCCGGTCAAAAAGATAACTGAGCCCCAGCTCCTCCGCATCGCGGAGCATGGCCCTGAACTGCAGGGTGACGATCTCCGCGTCTGTGAACTTGGTGTCGGTGACAACGCAGATATCCGGGTATTCCTCCATCAGGAGCAGCAGGTCCCGGAAGGACAGCGGCGTATACTGCTTGAGGATAGGCCGGGCAAGAAACTCCTTCATGGTGGGGATGCTGACCTCGCTGACGCCGGACTGCCAGCCGGCCCGCCAGTCGTGGCGCAGCACCACCTGCTGGTCCGCCGTCAGCCGCAGGTCCACCTCGAAGGCCCGAACCCCTTGCTCATACTGGGCCAGGAAACCCTCCAGGCAATTCAGCGTGGTGACGCCGTCCACCTCGCCCATGCCGTGGGTGATCAGCTGCGTCTCCCCCAGGATCTCCCAGGCGTTCCTCTCTCCCGCCGGTTTCTCCTTCTCCGGCACGGGTTCCGGCTGGCCGGTCTGGGCGGAGGCGGAAGCGGGCAGGACCGGCGCCGCCTGACTGTCCGGAATGTCCCCGGCATCCTTCGCGGCAGCCGGGACGGCCTCCGCCGCCGGAGCTGGACGGGTCAGAAGGAAAGCTGTCAGCCCGGCCAGGCAAACAAGCTCCAATACCGCCAGAATAAAAAGGGTATAGACCAGTTTTGTGGATTTACCAAATTTTTTGTACCGCGCCATAGAGGACCTCTTTGGAAATAAGTTTGGGGACACAGGGGAGGAGCGTTTCCTTGACGTTAGTATACCGTAAAACCGCAGGAATTCATAAAACATCTCCGTTATTTTATCATAGGACCGGCAAAGCCGCAAGAGGTCGCGAAAAGTTTTCTCCGCCAGCGGGGAACCGGCCGTTTCCCCCTATACAGCGGCGGCTTTTGCTGGTATAATCCCACCAAGGCCCGGCACGGCGGGCGCACGGAAAGGAGAAACATTTATGAAGAAAATGAAGGACAGAATGCACACCGGCGAACTCTACCTTCCCGGAGACAAGGAGATCTTTGACTGGCAGATGACCTGCCTGGACCGGCTCTGCGACTACAATATGACCCGGCCAAGCGAAGGCGAGAAGCGGCTGGCACTGCTGCAGGAGATGTTCGCGGAAATCGGAGAAGGCTGCTATGTGGAACCGCCCTTCCACGCCAATTTCGGCGGCAGGCATGTCCACTTCGGCAAATTCGTTTATGCCAACTTCAACCTGACATGCGTGGACGATACCCATATTTATGTAGGCGACTATACCATGTTCGGGCCCAATGTTATTGTGGCCACCGCCGGACACCCTATCCTGCCGGAGCTCCGGGAGAAGCTTTACCAGTACAACATGCCCGTACACATAGGGCGGAACTGCTGGATCGGCGCGGGAGCCATTATCCTGCCCGGGATCACCATCGGGGATAACGTGGTGGTCGGCGCGGGCAGCGTGGTCACCAAGGATCTCCCCTCCAATGTGGTCGCCGTAGGCAATCCCTGCAGGATCCTGCGGGAAGTGGGGGAACACGACAGAGAATACTATTTTAAGAACCGGAAGATCGATTACAATGCCCTTTAATACTTTTTTTGAGAAAGAAAAAGTATCAAAAAGAGCTTTGACCTCAAGCCTAAAACCACTGCTATTCCCGGATTTCTGCCCGGTAAAAATGCTGCACTTTTCGTCAGGGAATAGTATAATGCCTCTTGGCTTTATCCCTTGCAGTCAACTTGCGGCCGGAAGGACGGCCCGCTTGGGAGCGGGCCGTCCTTTTTGTCTCCTCATTTCATTTTTTGACAAGGATTTGTTCCGGTACAACGGATTTTTCCGTGATTTTCAACGAATAGGGCAAAAAAATTTTAGTACTTTTCCCAACTTGTAAGAAGACGGAAATAGGTGTATTCTGAATGCAT
>CAMWTG010000096.1 GCA_947177115.1 uncultured Clostridia bacterium | reverse complement strand
CCCTCCCTACTGTTCAAAATCAAAATGAATATATGAGCAAGTGTTCATGCTTTAGATTATACACAGACTTTAGGATTTGTCAAGGGGTTCTCAAAAATTTTTAAGCAAGCAGCTTCTTGCCGGCAGTAAGCAGCTGCTGCTTAAAGCAAATAATTGTATTCTTTATATACAGCCATTTTTCCATATACTTATCACCTTTCAAAAATTGCCCCCCCCTCTTCTGCAACGGAGAAAGATCCCGGGCTGTCAGTATGACAACCCGGGATCCACAGAAATTGTTCGTTATTGTATTACTCAGAACGCCTTGCCATCGCAGCCCAGAACATCGATCAGCTTGTGCTTGACCAGCTCCTTGATGGCGGCGCGGGCGGGCTTCAGATACTCCCGAGGATCGAACTTGTCGGGATGCTCACAGAAGAACTGCCGGATGGTGCCGGTCATAGCCAGCCGCAGGTCGGAGTCAATGTTGATCTTGCACACAGCGCTGCGGGCGGCCTGACGGAGCTGCTCTTCGGGAATACCCACGGCATCGGGCATCTTGCCGCCGTTGGCATTGACCATCTTCACAAACTCCTGGGGCACGGAAGAGGAGCCATGGAGCACGATGGGGAAGCCGGGCAGGCGCTTGACGACTTCGTCCAGAATGTCGAAGCGCAGGGGCGGAGGAACCAACTCGCCCTTCTCGTTGCGGGTGCACTGGGCGGCGGTAAACTTGTAAGCGCCGTGGCTGGTGCCAATGGCGATCGCCAGGGAGTCGCAGCCGGTCTTGTTCACGAACTCCTCCACCTCTTCGGGGCGGGTGTAGGAGGAATCCTCGGCGGAAACCTGGACCTCGTCCTCTACGCCGGCCAGGCTGCCCAGCTCGGCCTCAACAACAACGCCGTGGTCATGGGCATACTCGACCACCTTTTTGGTGATCTCGATGTTCTCGGCAAAGGGCTTGCTGGAGGCATCGATCATAACGGAAGTAAAGCCGCCGTCAATGCAGCTCTTGCAGGTCTCAAAGCTGTCGCCGTGATCCAGATGCAGGCAGATAGGCAGACCGGTCTCAATAATGGCGGCCTCCACCAGCTTGACCAGATAGGTGTGGTTGGCATAGGCGCGGGCGCCCTTGGAGACCTGAAGGATCAGGGGAGCGCTGACTTCCTTGGCAGCTTCGGTAATACCCTGGACGATCTCCATGTTGTTGACATTGAAAGCACCAATGGCGTAGCCGCCGTTATAGGCTTTCTTAAACATTTCGGTAGTAGTAACAAGGGGCATGACAATAGTCCTCCTTACGTGAAGTTAGGTTTATTTTACCACATTTCCCTCAGATTGCAACAGGTAAGTGGAAAAAAGATCTTCACTGCGGAAGTTTGTACAATTTGCCTCTTCCACAAGACGGCCTTCGCAAAAAACCGGGGATTTGCCGTAAAAATTCAGTTTACAAACCTGGAAAATCTTGTTATACTATAGAGTAAAGCGCAGCTTTCATCAAAAAATGCTTCATACAGAAGAAACAGGAGGAATACCCACTATGTTAAAAGGCGCATGCATCATCGGCCAGTCCGGCGGCCCCACTTCCGTCATCAATGCCAGCGCATACGGCGTCATCCGCACCGCTCTGGATAACGAGACCATCACCAAGGTCTACGGCGCGGAACACGGCATCAAGGGCGTGCTGAACGACCGTCTTATCGATATGTCCCAGGAGGACGCGGATGAGCTGGAGCTGCTGCTCTACACCCCCTCCTCCGCTCTGGGCTCCTGCCGTTATAAAATTGCTGACCCTGACGTGGATGATACCGATTACAAGCGCATTCTGGATATCTTCAAAAAGTACGATGTCCGCTACTTCTTCTATAACGGCGGCAACGATTCCATGGATACCTGCAACAAGATCAGCAAATATATGCAGAAGGTAGGCTATGAGTGCCGCGTCATGGGCGTGCCCAAGACCATTGACAACGATCTCTTTGGTACCGACCACTGCCCCGGATTCTCCTCCGCCGCCAAGTATATCGCTACCTCCTGCATGGAGGTCTACCACGATGCCCGAGTGTATGACACTGGCATGATCTGCATTATCGAGATCATGGGCCGTCATGCCGGTTGGCTCACCGCTGCCGCAGGGCTGGCTACCGCCATGGGCGCGGGTCCCGATCTCATCTATCTCCCCGAGACCGACTTTGATATGGATCAGTTCCTTGCCGAGGTCAAGAAGGTCTACACCGAGAAGGGCAACTGCATGGTGGCCGTGTCCGAGGGTATCCACTACGCCGATGGCTCCTTTGTCTCCGAGGCCAAGACTTCCGCTACCGATGGCTTCGGCCATGCCCAGCTGGGCGGTCTGGCTGCTATGCTGGCCGATGTCGTGAAGAAGGAGACCGGCGCCAAGGTCCGGGGTATCGAGCTGAGCCTGCTCCAGCGCTGCGGCGCTCATCTGGCGTCCCAGACGGATATCGATGAGTCCTTCATGGCCGGTAAGGCTGCCGTAGAGAATGCTGTTGCTGGTCTCACTGACAAGATGGTTGGCTTCGAGCGCAGCTATGAGGACGGCAAGTATGTCTGCAAGACCAAGCTGTTCAACCTCACTGATGTGGCCAACACTGAGAAGAAGGTCCCCATTGAGTGGATCAATGCTGAGCACAACGGCGTCACACAGGCTTTCATTGACTACGCCCTCCCCCTTATTCAGGGCGAGACCAAGATGAAGAAGGTGAACGGTCTGCCCCGCTTTGCCAAGCTGAAGAAGGTCATTGCCAAGTAAGAAATCTGACATAAGAACAGCCGGTTCCCTTCCCCGGGAACCGGCTGTTCTTTTTTTGCTCATAAATTGAACAAAACTTTAGCTTTGTTCAATTTGGATTTCTGTTAGTGTTTAATATCCACTCCTTCAGTTCCGGCGCGCTGTAGAACGCTGATACAACTTCCTCCGGTGCTTCGTAGATCATCAGCACGCTGGGCTTCTCCTCACAGGCAAACAAATGAAGAGCAGAACCATCTGACAGAGAAACTATCCAGATGGTATAGTCCACCTCCTCTGCCCCAGAACCTCGATAGGCATCTACTTCACTGTCCCAAGTGTAAAACCGGCTCCCCCGCTCTGCTGCCTGCAAGCAGCGAACCAGCTCGGATGTGTCGCCGTTGAACATTACAATATCTTCTTCCGTCAGCTCCATCAGCAGATCTGCCAGCGGGGACCAGATGTCGTCCGGGTGGTCCTGGGCATAGCTGCCGTAGTTCAGCAGATCGTCCAGCAAACTAAGGTTTTCATCCCGAGTTTCATCCAGCCACCACAGGCTGTCGTACAGCCGTCCCTCCTTCTCGAAGGTTTGCAGCAGATTTTCGTCTGTGTTCACCAGCTGCTCACTGTTGGCCAGCAGGGTGTTGATCTCCTCCATGAAAGCACTGATGGCCCAGGGGTCATACTGGTGCTGTTCTGCATAATCGGGACTGAAAATAACATCAAAATCCACAGAATTTTCCTGTACTACGACCTCCTGGCCGCCAGAGGTCAGGTAGAACAGTTTGTAACTGTACTGGCAAACTCCGCCGCCCATATAGGGCGTATACTGCAAAAGGTAGTCCTCCCCTTCCATCCGGCACAGGAAGAAAGCGGTCCAGCCCACGTGGGGTGAGCCAGCCTCGCCCGACCAAGTGGGCGAGGACATGTAGAGGGGAGTAAATTGCAGCTGCCAAAGTGTAAATCCCGCAACCTCTATCTGCCGCGATGTCAGCATATCCGCCAGGCCATCATGGTCCAGGTCGGCATGTATGCCCTTCTGGTACGTTGTCGTATCGACCGTCCAGGTATCACCCATATCGAAAGATATCATGCAAAACGCTGCCAGATCGCCCTCATGCGTTCCAACATCCATATAGATGGCATCCAAATCTGAAAAGATCCCAATGTCCAACACCTGTCTGTCCGGCAGTTCGATCTCCTCCCAGCTCTCCCCTCCATCCTTGGTGATGAAACAGGGTGCGCCATTAAAAAGCCGCTGGGCCACGATCAGCCGGTCCGGGCTCAGAAAACCTACGTCCGCAATATGCCAATTGGTCCCCGGCATGGTGACCTCTGTCCAGTTCATGCCGCCGTCCTCCGTCCTGTAGACGTAGGTATCCGCCGCAGCCACACCGCGCTCGTAGCAGGCTACCAGCCAGCCGTCTGTTTCCGAGACGAGCTGCGCCCAGATGTCGGGAGAGAATTGCAGCGCAGCGGCTTTATTCCTCCCTGCAAGATCATCGTCAGCCCATGCCCGGGGCGCGGGGATAGGGTTGCCATCCAAGAACTCTATGGTAGTTCCATAGGCATAGTCAATATGCGGGATCCCATTTTCATCCACGGTGATCTGTGCCGTTTTCCAGGCATCGGCCGGTCTGTTCACAGGCGTTTCCGGAGGCTCCTGGTTTGCAGGAATATCTGGCGTTTCCGCTTCCTTTGCCTGCCCAAATGCAACCAGAACAGACAGAGAAAGCACGACCATCACAACGATCATCGCACTGACCAGCTGCTTGGGACGATGGGCAATGCGCTGGATACGCTCCCGCAGGCTCCTCTTGCCTCCGGACATTGTGGTGGTGAAGCTGAGCAGATCGGCAGGGCGAACCTTGGCTGTCACCAGGGAAAGCAAGGTTTCACCATAAGCGGCACGTTCGCCGTCTCCCAGCTGTTTTAATGCGCCCTCATCACAGGCCAATTCCCCATCCCGGCGGCTGTACACCACCGCCAGCCACACCAGCGGGTTCCACCAGTGGACCGCCAGAGCGATCCCCCGCAGGACGCTCCACAGATGATCCCGGTGGTTGTAGTGGGTCAGCTCATGGGCCAGCACATGGCGCAGCATAGCGGGAGATGCCGCCGTTTCCTCCGTCACATAGACGGCGGGCCGGAACAGGCCCACCAGACAGGGCGATGGCAGCGCAGCGGCCACATATACCGGGACAGGGGCAGACAGGCTCTCCAAGGGCCTCCGCACTCTCCTAAGCCGGCGGGAGAAGCGCAGATTGAAAACCACCAGCACCATCCCAAAGACCGCCGCACCGGCGATCCATATCCATTTCAGCAGTTCCAGGGAGCTGATCTTCTCCGCGTAGCGCACCACCCGCTCTCCGTCATTAGTCAGACGCGGGTAGCCGAAAGAGTTTGGATCGACCAGCGTACCGTCTTCCGCCACATGTACGCCGGAATCCTCCAGCGGCAGAGAACTGACAGGAAGGACGTAGATGTTCTGCTTCTGCATGGTTTCCGGCAGGTCCCACTTGGGCAGCTGCGGAACCGTCACCGCCAGGGAGAGTGACATCGGGATCAGCAGCCGCACCAGCACAACCGCCCACAATCCATACCGCAGCCCTGCGCTGATCCGATTCCCCAACAGCCGGCGCAGGAGCAGCACTACGATGATCAGTGCACTGGCGGAGATCGTCCATTCCATCACATTGGCTGTCATTTCTCCGCCACCTCCTCCGCCTGGGCCAGGATTTCCCGCAGCTCGGCTATTTCTTCCCTGCTCAGCTCCTGCCGCTGGGCCATGGCGCTCATCATCAGCCCCACGCTGCCCCGGTAGACCCGGTCCAGGAAGCTCCTGGTTTCCGATATCTCCGCTTGCTCCTGCTCCACAGCAGGTGTATAGGATTTCCCCTTGCCAGCTATTTCGCAGTGAACGAGCCCCTTCTCCTCCATCCGCCGCAGGGTGGTGATGGTGGTGCTCTTGGCCCAGCCCACGGTTTTGCCCAGGTTTGCCACCAGCTGCATCACCGTCTGCGGACTCTCCTGCCACAGGCTATCCAGCACGTTCCATTCACTGCCTGTCAGTTTGATCGGTCCCATAATGAAAACCTCCTTTGGTTTACTTTGTAGACCCAGCATACCACGTTTGGTCTACGTTGTCAACCAAATTTTTGTTACAAAATGGGAACAGCCCCGCCCGGGGTATCCGGGCGGGGCTCCAAACTTAGGCTTTTTTCCATCGGGCCAGACCAGGCATGAAATCCTGGAGGTATGGGCGGACTTTTTCGGGGTCGGCTCCCTGCTCCTTTACCATGACATTCACACAAAAATCGATCATTTCCTCCATGGAACAGTTTTGCAAATAGGCGCCGCCATCGTAGCACCACTTGCAGTAGTCCTGGTTGATAGCACCATCTGCGTCATGGCCCATGATGCCGTCCGTCAGCGGCATTCCGCAACTCTGACAGATCAGCTGGCGCGGACTGCCCAAAATGGTGTTGATGGAGACGTCAAACAGATCCGACAGCTGCTTGAGCAGGTCGGAGGACGGCAGGGTCTCTCCCCTCTCCCAGCGGGACACTGCCTGCCGTGTAATAAACAGCCGGTCAGCCAGCTCCTGCTGGGATAGCCCTTTTTCCTCCCGCAGTTTGACCAGTACTTCTTTGCACTCCATTGCTCTATGCTCCTTTTCCTTTGATACCGCCAGCATATCACAGAAACCTGAAACAGTAAAGCAACTGGAAGTTTCCCCCTTACTTGCCCAGCAGATTCTCCAACGCGGCCAGACGCAGGCAGACGCAGAATACATCGATAGCTGCTTCCAGCTCCGCTACCGGGGGCAGGCTGGGAGCAATACGGATGTTGCGGTCTCTGGGGTCATTCCCATTGGGGAAAGTAGCTCCGGCACTGGTCATGACCACGCCCGCCTCCCTGCAGAGGGCTAGGGTGCGCTTTGCCAAACCATCGGCTGTATCCAGGCTGACGAAGTAGCCGCCGGTGGGTCGTTTCCAGGAGGCGATGCCCAAAGGCGCGATCTCTTTATCAAGAGCGTCCAGAACAGCTCGGAATTTGGGGCCGAGAATGGCGGCGTGCTTCTTCATCAGCTCCAGGGTGTGGGCCTTGTCCTTCAGATAGCGGACATGGCGGAGCTGGTTGACCTTGTCGTAGCTGATGGTCTGATAGGTCATGAGGCTGACCATATACTTGATGTTGTCCACACTGGAGGCCATGACGGAGATACCCGCGCCTGGGAAGGTCACCTTGGAGGTGGATGCATACTCGAACACCATGTCCGGGTTCCCAGCCTCCCGGCAGATGGAGAGTATATCCGGGAAGGGCACGTAGTCCCCCTCAAACTCGTGGATGCAGTACGCATTGTCCCACATGACAACAAAGTCGGGAGCGGCGGGCTTCAGGTGGGCGATGCGGTTGATGGTCTCAGCGCTGTAGATGATCCCTTCCGGATTGGAATACTTGGGAACGCACCAGATGCCCTTGACAGCAGGGTCCTTGACGGCCTCCTCCACCGCGTCCATGTCGGGGCCGGTCCCGGTCATGGGGATGGCAACCAGCTCCATGCCGAAGGACTTGGTGACATTGAAATGCCGGTCATAGCCGGGAGACGGGCACAGGAACTTCACTGTTTCCAGCTTGCTCCAGGGTTTTTCGCTGTGGAGCAGGCCGTGGGTATACGCCTTGGCGATGGTGTCATACATGAGGGTCAGACTGGCATTGCCGCCGATAAAGCACTCCTCCGGCTTGCAGCCCAGGATCTCTGCGAAATATTGCTTGGCACAGGGCAGACCGGTGAGCTCACCGTAGTTGCGGACGTCAAACCCCGCCTCCACACAGTCCTCCGGTTTGGACAGCACTGTCAGCATATCGCTGACCAGGTCCAGCTGTTCCTTCCCCGGCTTGCCTCGGGACATGTCCAGTTTCAGTCCCTTGCCCTTCAGCTCCTCAAACCGCTGGGATACCTGCGCATATTCAGCCTCCAGCTTGGCAGGGGACATTTTGCTGTATTCCATAATGATCCTTCTCCTTTTCTCCCGCTAATGCGGGTTTTATCATGTTTTTATAAATTAGATGAAAGCCGTTTTGCTCGCCTCTACAAACAGCGGCAGCCGCAAAACATGGCAGCTATTCCTTCCGCCCCTTCGGTTCGGAAGGAACATCAGCGGTCCCGGGCCTGAAGGCCCAGCAGCGCCGCGCCGATGATCCCGGCATCATTGCCCAGCTTGGCTTTCACCAGCCGTGTATGGCGGTCAGCCTCCCGGCCAAAGCAGTCCTCCAGCACGATGCTCTGGAGGGGCAGCAGAAGATCCTCGTCCCGCGCCTGGCTGACGCCTCCGCCCAGGGCAATGACCTCCGGTTGGAAAATATTAATAAAGTTGGACAGACCATCGCCAAGATAGCGCAGATACTGGTCGATAACTGCGCGCGCAGGGGCATCGCCCTGGTGCATGGCCTCGAAGGCGGTGCGGCCATCTACCCGGCTGAGGTCCCCACCTACAATACCCCATATGATAGAATCCTTGTTCTGGTCCATAACGGCAATAGTCTGGCGGATAAGAGCATTGGCGGAGGCGTAGCGCTCCCAGCAGCCTTTACGGCCGCAGGTACACTGTTCGCCGTTGTGGACCAGCACAATGTGTCCGCCCTCTCCGGCGCATCCGTTGATACCGGTATGGATTCTGCCGTTCAGGATGATGCCGGTGCCAATGCCGGTGCCCAATGTAACCAGGATCAGGCTCTCGATGTTTTTGTCCTCATAGTGGTAGAACTCCCCCAGAGCCGCACAGTCCGCATCATTGCCCAAGTGGACCGGCACGCCATCCCAGAAGCGGTGGAACATCTCTGCCACCGGCATAAAGCGGATGGGGATATTCACCGTCTTGATGACCACGCCCTGCTTATCGTTTACCGGGCCGGGAAAGCCCATGCCCACCGAGGCCACCTGGTCCCGGGTGATATTGTTTTCCTCCACCAGATCAATGGCCATTTTTGCCAGGGTCTCCCCCATCTGCTCCATAGATGTGAATTGCAGGGGCTGCTTTCTGGTGGCGGTGATGCAGTAGTTTTCATCCACCAGCCCCGCTTTCAGATTGGTGCCGCCGATATCAATGCCGATATAATACATTCGCCTTTTTCTCCTCCCGTTATTCGAGATTATTTAATCCATCGTATAACTCATTAAACGATCTCTGTTTATCACACCTGCCGAAGGATATTTCCCGGTCCTCCCCAAATTCCAGCAGGAAACACTTTGTCAACTCCTCCACCGTCTGCTCCAGCGCGGTGAAAAACTGGGTGTATGCAAAATTCCAGGCCGGCGTCCCCTCCTCAAAATGGCTGGTGATCAGAGATTCCGTCACCTGGTCCAGAG
>CAMWTG010000095.1 GCA_947177115.1 uncultured Clostridia bacterium | reverse complement strand
CGGTCAATTATGCCCGGAAGCTGGGCCGGGAGATCATTGTGATCGATCCTGTATCACGGGCAATTGGCCATCAAGCGAGTATTTGAGAATCTGCACGAACTGCCGCAGCTTAAAAAATTCCAGCAGTTAGAGAACGGCAAGGACGCCCGGATCATCTGCCATCTGAGGCATAAAAAACATGATTATTACAGCGAATACCACCGTATGTACTCCTACAGATTGCCTATTGACTGAGAGAGAAGGAATGTGTGATATTTCAGCAATCACTTCTCTACCGGAGAAGGTTAATAAGCCGTTTCCGATTTGGGGCGAAATGCCGCTCAAAGGGTGTATCAATAGCATCAGCTTTATCAAGGCAAAGGTAAAAGGCCGGGCGAAAGGAGAGAATTAGCAAGCTCAAAACATTGATCAAATCGTGCGGCACAAATTCTACGCATACTTTTTCAATTCTTTTGAATTGTGCGTATAGTATAATTAAGGTGCCGAGGGAGACCAACACCCTCGGTGCTTTTTCGGTTTTGACAAGGGAGAGGGATGCCGAGTTGGATTCACCCGGCTTTGGAGCCTTCTTTTCCTTTCAGAGTTCAAACAATTCCTGAAGGTTGCCTTTGTCATTCCAACCAACGGTTATCTTGGCAATGCACGGGCGGCGGCGTTTCCCGGACAACTGGGCAACCCTTCGTAGGGTATGACCGGAAGGCCGGGAAAGCTGATTTCTTTTTTCCAAACATAACATGGTTCGGCTATTTCCCCATCAGCAGGAGGCCCTTGACCTGACCAAACCCAAAGGGCTGGCAATTTTCCTACAGTATACCGTGCCCGCTCCGCACAAGCGGCTGCACCCTTTGCGGCCTCGCTGGAAAGCGTCACCCAAAATTTTCTCAAATTCTTTCACGAAATCTTAACCATTCCCAGGCGATCTGTGCTATAATAAACAACATATGATTTTTGTACAGAGATGTGGATACATATGAGGTGAGTAAATGAGCAGTTTTGTCCGGTTTGAGGGCGTGAAAAAGGTCTATCGCATGGGCGAGGTGGAGATCGAGGCCCTGCGCAGCGCCACCTTTGCCGTGGAGAAGGGGGAACTGTGCGTCATCGTAGGCCCCAGCGGCGCGGGTAAGACTACCCTTCTCAATATCTTGGGCGGCATGGACACCCTCACCGAGGGCCGGGTGTTCTTAGGCACCGAAGAGATATCCGCCTATAACGCCAGGCAGCTGACTGCCTACCGCCGCCACGATATCGGTTTCGTGTTCCAGTTCTACAACCTGGTGCCAAACCTGACGGCCCTGGAAAATGTGGAGCTGGCCGCCCAGATCTGCAAGAATCCCATGGACGCAGCCGAGGTGCTGAAAAGCGTGGGGCTCAGCGAGCGGCTGTCGAACTTCCCCGCCCAGCTCTCCGGCGGGGAGCAGCAGCGGGTGGCGATCGCCCGGGCCCTGGCGAAGAATCCCAAGCTGCTGCTGTGCGATGAGCCCACCGGCGCGCTGGACTACAACACGGGCAAATCCATTTTGAAGCTTCTGCAGTTGATGAGCCGGAAAAACGGCATGACGGTGATCATCATCACCCATAACAGCGCCCTGACCGCCATGGCGGACCGGGTGATCCAGGTGAAGAACGGCACGGTCATCTCCGAGGAGATCAACGACCGGCCCATTCCGGTGGAGGAGATCGAATGGTAAAGACGCTGCTTCGCTCCGCCCTGCGGGAGATCCGCCAGAGCACGGGGCGCTATCTGGCGATTTTGGCCATCGTGGGCCTGGGGGTGGGCTTCTTCGCCGGTCTCCGGGCCTGCCAGCCGTCCATGATGGCCACGGGGGTGGACTATCTGGACCGGCAGAGCTTCTACGACTTCCGGCTGCTCTCCACCCTGGGCTTCACGGAGGAGGACCTGGACGGCTTTGCCTCTCTGGAAGGGATCAAAGCGGCAAGGGGAGCGGTGTACACCGACTTCCTCACGGAGCTCAGCGAGGGCAGCGAGGCGGTGGTCCGGGCCCACTCCCTGACGGAGGACATCAACCTCCCCAGCCTGTCTGCCGGGCGGATGCCCGAGCAGCCCTACGAGTGCCTGGGCGACGCCAAATATTTTTCGGAAGAGATGCTGGGCCGTACCCTGCAGGTCGCCGGGGACAACGATGAGGACACCAAGGACCTGCTCGTCTATGACAGCTATACCATCGTGGGGCTGGCCTGGTCCCCGGCCTATCTCAATTACGAACGGGGCACCAGCTCCGTGGGCAGCGGCAGTGTGGCCGCTTATATATACATTCCCCAGGAGGGGTTTGACTTCGAGGTCTACCATGAGGTCTATCTGACCATGGAAGATGCAGGCGAAGCCTATTCCCATGCCTATGATACCCGGCGGGACGAGCTGGAGCCGATGGTGGAGGCGCTGCTGGAGGAACGGGCGGAGACGCGGTACGATACACTCTACGGCGATGCCATGGCGGAGATCCGCGATGCGGAGCAGGAGATCGCCGATGGCTGGTCCGACTATCACCGGGAAAAGGCCGATGCGGAGAATGAGCTGGACAACGCCTACCGGGAGCTGACCGATGGTGAGTCTGACTATGAGCAGGGCCAGCGGGATTATGAGCAGGGCCAGGCGGACTATGAACAGGGCCAGCGGGATTATGCCGATGGCCAGCAGAAGGTCGGCGATGCCCAAAGAGAGCTGGCGGACGCGGAGCAGGAGGTCGCCGATGGCGAGAAGGAGCTGGCGGACGCCAGGAAGGAGCTGGACGATGGCTGGGCGGAATACAATACGGCCCAGGCAGACGCGGAGCGGGAGCTGGCAGAGGCCAGACAGAAGCTGGAGGACGGCGAGCGGGAATACCAGGACGGCCTGGCGGATTATAACGCGGGTCTGAAAGAGCTGGAGGACGCGGAGGCGGAGATCGCCAGGGGCGAGGCGGAGCTGCGCAGCGGCCAGCGGCAGCTGGACGCCGCCATCGCCCAGCTGGATGCTTCCTGGGCCCAGCTGGAGAGCGCCCGGCGGGAGCTGGAGGCGGCTGAAAGCCAGTTGCGGGAGAGCGAGAGCCAATATAACAGCTTAAATACGCTGTACCAGACGATCACGGCCGCAGGCGGGATCGAGGCCATACGCGCCGCCGCCGAGGCTGGAGACCAGCAGGCCGCCGCGCTGCTGGGCGCGTGGAACCAGGCGGAGAGCCAGCTGGGGAGCGCGCTGAACGAAGGGACCCTGTCCTATCTGAGCGCATCCATTGCCAGCGGGTGGAGCGAGTACAACGCCGGCCTGCAGCAGTATCAGTACGGCTACGCCCAGTACCAGAACGGCGCGGCGAAGGTGGAGCAGTCCCGGCGGCAGCTGCGGGAGGCCCAGGCGGAGCTGGACCAGGGCAAAAAGGAACTGGCGGATGGCCAGAAGGAGCTGGCGGAGGCCAAGGAGCAGCTGGACGATGCCCGGAAGGAACTGGACGATGGCTGGGCGGAATATAACAGCGCCAAGGCCGATGCGGACCGGGAACTGGCGGAGGCCTACCGGAAGCTGACCGATGGCGAGGCGGAGTACGCCGATGGCCTTCGGGAGCTGGAGGACGGACAGCAGAAGCTGGAGGACGGGCGCAAAGAGCTGGCGGATGCCCAGCGGGAGCTGGAGGATGCCAGACGGAAACTCAATGAAGCCCGGGACGAACTGGACCGGGCCCCCGGCGAACTGGAGGATGCCCGCCACGAGCTGGACAGCGGCTGGACCGACTATCAGGACGGACGCGCCGATGCCCAGCGGGAGTTTGCCGATGCGGAGCAGGAGCTGACGGACGCGGAGCGGGAGCTGGCGGACGCCAGAGAAAAGCTGCAAGACCTGAAACCGGCCGCCACCTACCTCCTGACCCGCGAAGAGAATACGGGCTATGCCTGCTTTGAAAACGACACCTCCATTGTAGCGGCCATTTCCGTGATCTTTCCGGCCTTCTTCTTCCTGGTGGCGGCGCTGGTGTGCATGACCACCATGACCCGCATGGTGGACGAGCAGCGCACTCAGATCGGCGTGCTGAAGGCACTGGGCTACTCCAAGGGCCAGATCATGAGCAAGTATCTCTTCTATTCCGGCTCCGCCGCCCTGGCGGGCAGTCTGGCGGGGTACAGCCTAGGCGTGACCGGACTGCCGTGGATCATATGGGAGATCTATGGGATGATCTACGGCTTCGCGCCGCTGCAGCACGCGGTGCTGCCGGATCTGGCTTCGCTGTCCTTTGCGGCGGCGCTGCTGTGCTCCGTGGGGGCCACATGGCTGGCCTGCCGGATGGAGCTGAAGCGGCAGGCTTCGGAGCTGATCCGGCCCAAGACCCCCAGGGCGGGCCGCCGGGTATTCCTGGAGTACATCACGCCGCTGTGGAAGCGTCTCAGCTTCCTCTACAAGGTCTCCGCCCGGAACGTGCTGCGCTACCGCAGCCGCCTTATTATGATGGTGCTGGGCATTGGCGGATGTACAGCCCTGCTGTGTACCGGCTTCGGCATCCGGGATTCCATCGCCCATGTGGCGGACGACCAGTTCGATGAGATTACCCTGTACGACTATACCATCACCTTCCAGGACCCCCAGACCTGGGAATCGGCGGACGCCTATGTGGAAAAATACGGCTGGGAGAAAGACGCAGCCCTGCTGGTCCACAGCGGCAGCGTGGACGTGCTGGCGGCGGACAGCAGCAAGTCGGTATACCTGGTGATCTCCTCCACCGGCTCCCTGGATGGGTTCCTCTCCCTGCATAACGATGAGGGACCGGTGGCCTATCCGGAGACGGGCGGGGCGGTGCTGAACGCGGGACTTGCGGAGAGCCTGGGGATCGTCCCCGGGGATACCGTCCAGCTGCGGGACGGCGGCCTGGGCACCATGGAGGTCACCGTCTCCGCCCTCTGCGACAACTATGTGTTCAACTACGTCTACCTCTCGGCGGAGACCTTCCGGGAACAGCTGGGGGCAGAGCCGGAGTACAACACCCTCTACCTCCGGGCCCACGAGGGCGCGGACCCCTACGAGGAGGGCGCGCTGCTGCTGGAGGACGAGACTGTGAGCGCGGTGACGGTCAACGCCTCCACCCGGGAGCGGGTGGACAGCATGCTGTCCCGGCTGGACTACATCGTGGTGGTGATCGTCCTGTGCGCCGCGGCCCTTGCTTTCATCGTGCTCTACAACCTGACCAATATCAACATCACCGAGCGCCTCCGGGAGATCGCCACCATCAAGGTCCTGGGCTTTTATCAGAACGAGGTGGCCTCCTATGTCTTCCGGGAGATCAATATCCTTTCCGTCCTGGGCAGCCTGGCGGGGCTTGGCATGGGAAAGGGGCTGCACGCTTTCGTCATGGCGCAGATCAAGATCGATTCCATGACCTTTGCCTGCCGGATCGCGCCGGCCAGCTACCTGATCTCCTTTGCCATGACGCTGCTGTTTACCGTAGTGATCTCAATGGGGATGCGGCCCCGCCTCCGCAGGATCGATATGGCGGAGTCTCTGAAATCCATCGAATAGGCGGGGAGCCTCCGGGCGTGCGCCCGGGACCGATATTTTGAACCTGTGTTCCTGCCGCGCGGCGGCGGGAAGGAAAGGAGCCGCCATGTTCCGAAGCCTCCATATGAAGCTGGTGCTGATCATGCTCCTGCTGATCACCTCCCTGATGACCGTGGTAGGGACCTTCATGATGACCAGCATCACCAGCTTCTA
Source organism: uncultured Clostridia bacterium (assembly GCA_947177115.1). Taxonomy (GTDB): domain Bacteria; phylum Bacillota; class Clostridia; order Oscillospirales; family Oscillospiraceae; genus Pelethomonas. The sequence goes on along the minus strand of CAMWTG010000095.1, from coordinate 3,474 downwards.
TATCGATGAATTCTATGATCAGGTGGACTCCGTCTTCGGCGGCTCCAATCCCGCCAACGCTGCGTATGTCAACACCCTGCGGCGGGAGGCGGCGCAGCCTGACGGCGTCCGGACCATCGAGAACATGATCGTGGCAAAGGCCGGAGACCTGGGCCTCAACTCCAGTACCCGGAATTACTATATTCTTGATGGCCGTACCGGCGCGTTTCTGGCCGGCAGCGATGACCAAACCGGATTTGAGAGCCTTCAGGCCACCCCGAACCTCCTTACCGCCCGCTCCAGCATTGCCTCCGGCAGCGATACCGTGGGCGCGGAGAGCGACATCACCGCCAACTATATGGATGTAGCCATCCCCATTACCGGAGGCGGCAATGCCTATATCATCTATATCTACGACAACCGGGACACTGTCAATTCCCTGAACAGTCAGATGTTTCTGATCATCGTCCAGGCCCTGCTGGTGGGCCTGCTGATCTCCGTGCTGCTTTCGTTCCTGCTCAGCAAGACTATGATCATCCCCATCGAGCGGCTGACCGAGCGGGCGGAGCAGGTGTCCGCCGGGGATTTCGGCTCCACCATTGCCGTGGAATCCTCCGATGAGATCGGCATCCTCACCACCACCTTCAACGACATGGCCGCCGTGCTGCAGGATACCCTGGAGGAGGTGGCCAGCGAGCGCAATAAGCTGGACACCTTGTTCCTGCACATGACCGATGGCGTGATCTCCTTCTCGGGCGATGGCTCCATCCTCACCAGCAACCCGGCCGCCAGCCAGATGCTGGGGCGGGAGGTATCCTTTTACGATTACGATGCCCTTTTCGGCCAGGAGCTGCCCCTGAGCAGGGTCATGAGCCTCCAGCGGCCCAATTTCGCCTCTCGGGAGCTGACGGTGGGCGACCGGATCCTGGAGCTGTATCTGGCCCCCGTGTCCGATGGGGAGGACGGCGGCGCCATGGCGGTGATGCATGATGTCACCGCCCAGCGGAAAAACGAGGAGATGCGCAAGGAGTTTGTGGCCAACGTCTCCCATGAGCTGCGCACGCCCCTTACCAACGTCCGCAGCTATGCCGAGACCATTCGAGATATGGACGGCATCCCCCCCGATATGGAGAATAATTTCCTGGATATCATCATCAGTGAGACTGACCGCATGACCCGGATCGTACAGGATCTGCTGACCCTCAGCCGGCTGGATTCCGGCCGGGCGGAGATCAGGATGGTCCGTTTTTCCCTCCTCGATGCCATTGAATCGGTGTGCCGGGCGGTGGAGTTGGAAGCCCAGCGGCGGGGCCACACCCTGGTTCGGGCCTATGGCGATACCCTGCCCATGATCATGGGGGACCGCAGCCGGCTGGAGCAGGTAATGATGAACGTGGTGGGCAACTCCATCAAATACACCCCAGACGGCGGCACCATCACTGTGGATGCCGGCATCCGGGGCAAAAGCGTATGGATCGAAGTGTCCGATACCGGCATCGGCATTCCCCAGAAGGACCGGGAACGGATCTTTGACCGCTTCTATCGGGTGGACAAGGCCCGGTCCCGGGAGAGCGGCGGCACCGGCCTGGGCCTCTCCATTGCCCGGGAGATCGTTCTGCGCCACCATGGCACCATCGCTTTGGCCTCCCACGATGGGCCCGGAACCACCGTGCGGATCGTTCTGCCCATCCGGCAGAAGGAGGAGGGGGCCATATGAGAAAAAAGCGGCTGCGGAACGCGGTCCAGGATCTGATCCTGATCCTGCTGACCCTGTCCGCTCTGTTCCTGCTGGCCCGGCTGCCTTTGCTCCGGAACATCCGCCTGTCCAGTCAGGTACCGGCCCTGTTTTCGCCGGAGCCGTCTGCGGGGAGCCAGGAGGAGGAGGTCCTTCCCGGCGCCATGTTCCCCTCCATGGATCTGATGGTCACCGGGGACAGCCAGTACGGCCGCTATGGCCGCCTCTGCGTTGATGCTGGTGATGCCAGCCTCCAGCAGATCTCTCCTCAGTTCCGGGAGGCACTGGGTTCCGCCAGTCCGGCGGGACCGGCGGAGGACGAGGCTTTTCGCAGCGCCTTGGAGGGGCCGGGACTTTATCTGAAGCTGACCGCCGGGCCGCTTCCCTTGGAGGCCGTTGCGGCGTGGCTGGGGGAGCGGGTAAGCTTTGACCAGTCTCTGGAGGCCATGGCCCTCACCATCGGGGAGGCGGACTCTGCCCAGCTGTACCTGCTGGACGGCCAGGGCGGAATCTTCCGCTATGACACAGCCCTGCCCGCCTCGGCGGTACAGGCGCTCTGTGAGAGCTACTCCCCCAATGGGGCCTATTTTTCCTATGAAACGGCCTCGGGCGGCGGCGTGGATCCTTATACCGTGCTGCCGGCGGAACAGGACGCTCCGCCGGATCTTCTGGCGGAGCTGCCCGCCGGGTATTCTGTTTATAACCTGCTGACCGCCCTGGGCTTCAATGCCCACACCCTCTCCCGCTATACCGAGAGCGGCGGCGCGGAGGTGGTGGAGGAATCTCCCCGGACCCTGCGCATCACCCCCGATGGCACGGTGACGCTCATCAGCCGGGGCGGCGGCGTTTCCCCTTTATATCAGGCCTCCGGCCAGGGGCTGCGGGAAACGCTGGCCGCCGCCTGGCGGCTGGCTTCGGCCCTGACGGAGGGCACCGGCGCATCCCCCCTGCATCTGCAGGCGGTGGAGGGAGGCGATGGCGGCTATACCCTCCGTTTCCGCTATCAGGCGGCGGGATTCCCCATATTTTTTTCCGATGAGGCGGACGGGCTGACCGTCACCTATCAGAGCGGCGGCGTCACCTCCTTTACCTACCGCTGCCGGTCCTATACCGCCCAGGAGGAGGAACCCGCCGCCCTGCTGCCGGCGGGCATGGCGCAGGCCATTGCCGCGGCATACCCGGGCTCCTCCCTGTCTATCGGTTACGAGGATGATGGAGCCGGCCGACTGTCCGCTCAGTGGCTGCGGTAGCGCCGGTACCCGCAGGCCGGCGGGACTGTGCAGTTCCCCCGGGCGCATGTATTATTTTCCGGAAGATCTGAAAAGGAGGCTGCCATGGAAACCTACAGGCTGAAAAGTATTGCCATTGTGTTTTTGATGCTTCTTAACGGCTGTCTCCTGCTGATGGTAGGGTATCAGGAGCTGCAGGCCCTGCGGACGGAGCGCCGGGCGGAGGAGCGGCTGCGGGAGCTGTACCAGGCCAGCCAGCTGGCTCTGGGGGAAGAGGTGGAGCTTTCGCAGCAGCCCCTGGGGGCCCTCTCCCTGTCCCGCCACGCCGCATCGGAACAGGCCATTGCCGCCGCTCTGTTGGGCGGCGAGACCGCCTCTACCAGTCAGGGCGGCGGCATCTACAGCTATGAGGCGGCGCGGGGCGCCATCCAGTTTCGGGCGGGCGGCAGTTTTTACGGCGTCCGCCTGGATCTGCCCGTGGAGGACATCGAAGAATTCGCCAGGGATTTCTGCCAGCGGTTCGGCTATGAC
>CAMWTG010000094.1 GCA_947177115.1 uncultured Clostridia bacterium | reverse complement strand
GGCCTCCAGGCGGTGACCGTCCAGGGGCATCCCATCCCCCTGCCCGCCCCGCTGGCTGATGTCAACGCGGCCATCGCCCTGGGCACCCTGTCCTACCTGGTGCTCGTCTCCGGCGGCATCGCGGGCAACGGGCCCAAGGGCATCGGGAAGGCGCTGAAGGAGTTCTCCCTGCCCATTTCCATGAGCTTCCGCCTCTTCGGCGCGCTGCTGAGCGGACTGCTGGTGACGGAGCTGGTGTACTACTACATCAGCCTCAGCTTCCTCCTGCCCGTTGTGGTGGGCGTGATGTTCACGCTGCTCCACGCGCTGATCCAGGCCTACGTGCTGACCATGCTGACGGCCCTCTACTACGGCGAGGTCTCCGAACCGTCCCCGCCGAAGGAAAAGAAAAAGCGTGCCTGATACTTTTTCTTGAAAGAAAAAGTACCAAAAAGAACTTTGACCTCGGGACTAAAACCGCTGCTATTCCTGGGTTTCCGCCCGGTAACGATGCTGCGCTTTTCGTCTGGGAACAGCAAGCGGCCCGTCCCGGACCGATCCTATATCAAAAATTTTGGAGGTTACTTATCATGAACCGTCTGCTGAAAAAGATCTTCGCCCTGACCGGCGCACTTATTTTGATCCTGGCCCTGGCGGCTCCCGCTTATGCCGCCGCTCCCGAAGGGGACGCCCCCGCCGCCCAGGAGGAGGCGGAGGACAACACCATCGGCCTGAAGGCCATCGCCGCCGGCATCGCCATCGGCATCGCCGCCGCCGGCGGCGCCGTGGGCATGGGCATCACCACCGGCAAGTCCGCCGAGAGCATCGCCCGCCAGCCCGAGGCGGAGGGCAAGGTCCGCACCACCATGATGCTGGGCCTGGTCTTCATCGAGACCGCCATCATCTACGCCCTGCTGGTGGTCATCCTGATCATCTTCGTACTGTAAGGCAGGTGGGAAGGATGCCGTTGAATATCGATCTGCAGCAGATCCTGCTGCACTGGATGAACCTGGCCATCCTGGTGGGCGGCCTCTACTTCATCCTTTTCAAGCCCGTCAAGCAGTTTATGGAAAAGCGGGAGGCCTATTACCGGGAGAAGGACGAGCAGGCCGAGGAAAAGCTGGCCCAGGCGGAGCAGATCCGCGCGGCGGCCCAGGCCAAGCTGGACGGCGCCGATGAGGAGATCCGCCAGGCCCGGGCCAAGGCCCAGCAGTCCGTCCAGCAGTCCGTGGAGGAGCAGCTGACCCAGGCCAAGGCCCAGGCCCAGCAGCTCCTGGTCCACGCCCGCGCCGAGGCGGAGCATGACCGGGAGGAGATCCTGCGCTCCTCCCAGCGGGAGCTGCGGAAGCTGGCGGAGGCGGCCACCAGAAAGCTGGCCCTCCACTCGGACCCCTTCGATCAGTTTTTAGACCTGGCAGAGGAGGGCGCAGAGCATGAGGAGCGCTAGAGGCCGTCTCACCGCCGAGCTGCGCAGCGCCAAGGCCCCCAGCGAGGCCCAGCTCCAGCGCTTCGGGGAGTTTCTCTCCCGGACCTACCAGCGCAAGGTGCCCCTGCGCTGGGAGCAGGACGAGTCCCTGCGCTCCGGGTTCCGGCTCCAGGTGGGGTCCGATGTGTATGACTGGACCCTGGATGGCCGGGTGCGGCAGTTTACCGACTATCTCCGCCAGCTCCAGCCGGGGACGGAGGATCTGGTGCCCCTGATGCGCCAGGCGGCGAAGGACTGGTCCCTGGCGGTGGTGCCGGAGGAGATCGGCGAGGTGCTGACGGTGGACGGCGAGGTCGCCACCGTGGGCGGGCTGGACCACGCCCAGTACGGCGAGATCCTGGTCTTCGCCTCCGGCGTCAAGGGCATGGTCCAGGACCTGCGCCGGGGGGAGCTGAGCTGCATCCTCTTCGGCAGCAGCGAGGAAGTCAGCGCCGGCAGCATGGTCCGCCGGACCCACAAGACCGCCGGCATGCCGGTGGGCGATGGGTTCCTGGGCCGGGTGGTGGACGCGCTGGGCGTCCCCATTGACGGCAGGGGCCACATCCACGCGGAGGGCCGCCGCCCCATCGAGTCCCCCGCCCCCGGCATCCTGGACCGCCAGCCGGTGAACACCCCCATGGAGACGGGGATCCTTACCATCGACTCCATGTTCCCTATTGGCCGCGGCCAGCGGGAGCTGATCATCGGCGACCGCCAGACCGGCAAGACCGCCATCGCCGTTGACGCCATTCTCAACCAGAAGGGCAAAAACGTGGTGTGCATCTATGTGGCCATCGGGCAGAAGACCAGCTCCGTGGCCCAGCTGGTGGATAACCTCGCCCGCCGGGGGGCCATGGAGTACACCTGTGTGGTCAGCGCCTGCGCGGGAGCGCCCGCCGCGCTGCAATATATCGCCCCCTACGCCGGATGCGCCCTGGGCGAGTACTTTATGAACCAGGGCCAGGACGTGCTGATCGTCTACGATGACCTGAGCAAGCACGCCATCGCCTACCGGGCGCTGAGCCTGCTGCTGGAGCGCTCCCCCGGGCGGGAGGCCTACCCCGGAGACGTGTTCTACCTCCATTCCCGGCTGCTGGAGCGGGCGGCCCATCTCTCCGATGAGCGGGGTGGCGGGAGCATGACCGCCCTGCCCATCGTGGAGACCCAGGCGGGAGACGTGTCCGCCTATATCCCCACCAACATCATCTCCATCACCGATGGACAGATCTTCCTGGAAACCGAGCTGTTCTTTGCCGGACAGCGGCCCGCCGTCAACGTGGGCCTCAGCGTGTCCCGGGTGGGCGGCGACGCCCAGACCAAGGCCATGAAGTCCGCGGCGGGGGCCATCCGGCTGGAGCTGGCCCAGTACCGGGAGATGGAGGTGTTCACCCAGTTCTCCAGCGATCTGGACGATGCCACCAAGCGGCAGCTGGCCTACGGCCAGGGGCTTATGCGCCTGCTGCGCCAGAATCAGTACGCCCCCTTCTCCCAGCACCAGCAGGTGGCCGCCCTCGTTGCCGCCATGCACCATGTGATGCAGGACGTGCCCCTGGAGGAGCTGGACGGCTTCCGGCGGGAGCTGCTGCATCAGGTGGAGGAGGAGCTCCCGGATCTCTGCCGGCGGATCGACATGACCGGCATGCTGACCGAGGGGGACCGGGAGGAGCTGCTGGCGCTGTCCCGGCGGTTCCTGGAGGCCTATCAGGCCTCGGAAAACCACGGAGGCTGATATGGCGGGAACAAAGGAGATCAAGACCCATATCGAGAGCGTCAGGGAAACCAGGAAGATCACCAACGCCATGTACCTCATCGCCTCCACCAAGCTGCGCAAGGCCCGGCAGGAGCTGGACAACACCCGCCCCTACTTCAACGCGCTGCAAAGCGAGATCAAGCGGATCTTCCGCACGGCGGGAGATGTGGACAGCCACTACTTTTCCGGCGATGAGGAGCCCGGCCGGGAGGGGACCTGGGGCTGTCTGGTGATCACCGCCGACAAGGGCCTGGCGGGCGCATACAATCAGAACGCCATCCGGGAGGCCATGCGCCTGCGGGAGCAGCAGCCGGATATGAAGCTGTTCGTGGTGGGAGAATACGGCAGGCGCTTTTTTGCCCAGCGGAACATCCCCATCGAGCATTCCTTCCTCTACACCGCCCAGAATCCCACCATGGCCCGGGCCAGGGAGATCAGCGCCCTGCTGCTGGACGGCTATGACCGGGGGGAGATGCAGAAGATCTTTATCGTCTATACCGACATGGCCGGCGCCATGTCCTTCCAGGCCCGGTCCACCCGGCTGCTGCCCTTCCGCCGGACCCATTTCTACGAGCCCGAGCGGGAGGCGCGCCCGCTTCCGGAGGCGCCGGTCCGGGAGCCCTTTGAGTTCCTGCCGGACGCCAGCACAGTCCTCAACACCATGATGCCCAGCTATGTGTCCGGCTTTATTTACAGCGCCCTGATCGACAGCTTCTGCTGCGAGCAGGAGGCCCGCATGACGGCCATGGACAGCGCCAACCAGAACGCGGAGAGCCTGCTGGGAGAGCTGTCCCTGCAGTTCAACCGGGTCCGCCAGGCGGCCATCACCCAGGAGATCACCGAGGTCTCCGCCGGGGCCCGGGCCCAGCGGTCCTAGGCAGGGCCGCCGGGCTAAGAAACCGTATAAGAGGTGAAAGATTTGGAAAGAGGGATCATCGTACAAATATCCGGCCCCGTTGTGGACGTGGAGATCCAAAGCGGCCCCCTGCCCGCCCTGCGGGAGGAGCTGACCGTAGAGAAAAACGGTGAGGTGCGGGTCATGGAGGTGGCCCAGCATATCGGCCGGGGCACCGTCCGGTGCGTCATGCTGTCCCCCAGCGAGGGGCTGGCCCGGGGGCTGGCCGTGGACGTTCCAGGCCATACCATCCAGGTGCCGGTGGGCCGGGCCACCCTGGGGCGGATGTTTAACGTGTTGGGCCAGCCCATTGACGGCGGCGGCCCCCTGCCCGGGGACGTCCCGGTGCAGAGCATCTACCGCAAGGCCCCCACCTTTGAGGAGCAGAGCCCGGCGGTGGAGATCCTGGAGACCGGCATCAAGGTCATCGACCTGCTGGAGCCCTACCCCAAGGGGGGCAAGATCGGCCTGTTCGGCGGGGCCGGCGTGGGCAAGACGGTGCTGATCCAGGAGCTGATCCACAACGTGGCCATGGAGCACGGCGGCTTCTCCATTTTTACCGGCGTAGGCGAGCGCAGCCGGGAGGGCAACGACCTGTGGCGGGAAATGCGGGAGAGCGGCGTGTCCGGCAAGACGGCCCTGGTCTTCGGCCAGATGAACGAGTCCCCCGGCGTCCGGATGCGGGTGGCCCTGTCGGGACTGACCATGGCGGAGCACTTCCGGGACGTGGAGCACAAGGACGTGCTGCTGTTCATCGACAACATTTTCCGCTTTGTCCAGGCCGGCAGCGAGGTGTCCACCCTGCTGGGCCGGATGCCCTCCGCCGTGGGCTATCAGCCCACCCTGGCCAATGAGATGGGAGAGCTGCAGGAGCGGATCACCTCCACCAAGGAGGGCTCCGTCACCTCGGTCCAGGCGGTCTACGTCCCCGCGGACGACCTGACGGACCCGGCCACCGCCACCACCTTCGCCCACCTGGACGCCACCACGGTGCTCAGCCGGAAGATCTCCGAGCAGGGCATCTATCCGGCGGTGGACCCCCTGGCCTCCTCCTCCCGGATCCTGGAGGCCGATACCGTGGGCGAGAAGCACTACCGCATCGCCCGGAAGGTCCAGGAGATCCTGGAAAAATACCGGGAGCTGCAGGATATCATCGCCATCCTGGGCATGGACGAGCTCAGCGATGAGGACCGGCGCATCGTGGCCCGGGCCCGCCGCCTCCAGCGGTTTTTGGCGCAGCCCACCCATGTGGCGGAGAAGTTCACCGGCATCCCCGGCGTGTACGTCCCCCTGAAGGACACGCTGGAGAGCTTCGGCGCCATTGTGGACGGAGAGCTGGACCAGTATCCGGAACCGGCCTTCTACAACGTGGGCTCCTGGCGGGATGTGGTGGAAAAGGCGAAGAAGCTGGAAGCGGGTGAGATCTGATGGATACCTTCCAGGTACACATTCTGGCGGCGGACAAATCCTTTTACGAGGGGCCCTGCGTCAGCCTTACGATCCCCACCAGCGATGGGGAGCAGGGCATCTGGGCCCACCACAGCAGCATGATCGCCGCCGTGCAGCCGGGGACCCTGCGCTATCAGGTCCCCGGCCAGCCCGTCCGGTCGGCCGCCATCTCCCCGGGAATGGTGAAGGTGGAGCACAACGAGGTGCTGGTCCTGGTGGACTCGGTGGAGCGGCCGGAGGAGATCGATGAGGCCCGTGCCCGCCGGGAGGCCGATGAGGCCAGAGAAGCGCTGCTGCAAAAAAAGAGCCGCCAGGAATACCAGGTGGCCCAGGCTACCCTGGCCCGGGCGCTGAACCGCCTGCGGGTGAAGGCCCGGAGCGTAAACAACTGACAGGCGGCGTTTTTGAATCAGAAGCGGGATTCGGCGGTCCGGAAGACCGCCGGGTCCCGTTTCCGCGTCTCCGCCCCGTCGTTAAAAAATTTTCCTCCGGGCCTTTCCCGGAAGAGGATTCTATGGTATACTATGGCAAACGGCAAAATTCCTGCCGGCGGCCTGCAGGAGCGGACGGTATCCGCCTCTGCAAGATGCCATAAGCTTTGATGATCGTTATAGGAAAAAACCGTCCCGCCGTCCGGGCGGCGGAGTAAGGAAGAGCTTTCGCCTATGTGCAACTATCTATCCCGCAGCGAGCTTGAAACTGAGAAGATCGGAGAATCCCTGGCCCATCGCCTGCGGGCCGGGGACGTGGTCGCCTACAAGGGGGACCTGGGCGCGGGCAAAACCGCCTTTACCCGGGGCCTTGCCAGAGGGCTGGGCTATGGCGGACGGGTCACCAGCCCTACGTTTACCATCGTCAACGAATATGACGGCAGGCTCCCCCTCTTCCACTTCGACATGTACCGCCTGGGAGACGAAGAGGAGCTGTTCGACATCGGCTGGGAGGACTATCTGAACCGGGGGGGCGTGTGCGCCGTGGAGTGGAGCGAGCGGATCGCCGGGGCGCTGCCGCCGGGGACGGTCACGGTGGCCATCTCCCGCTGCCCGGAAAACAGCGGCTGGCGGCAAATCACCATCAAGGGGGCGGAAAACGAATGAAGCTGCTGGCATTGGAGAGCTCCGCGAAAGCTGCCTCCTGCGCGGTCCTGGCGGACGGGGAGGTCTTGGCCTCCGCCTGGCAGGCCGCCGGGCTGACCCACAGCCGGACCCTGCTGCCCATGGCGGAGGCCATGCTGCAAAACAGCGGTCTGACCGTGCAGGATATGGACGCCATCGCCGTGGCGGCGGGGCCGGGCTCCTTCACGGGGCTACGGATCGGCGCGGCGGCGGCGAAGGGGCTGGCCTGGGCGGCGGAAAAGCCCTGCGTGCCGGTCTCCACGCTGGAGGCCATGGCGTGGCCCCTGGCCCATCTGGAGGGAAATATCGTCTGCGCTATGGACGCGAGGCGGCAGCAGATCTACAACGCCGTCTTTCTGGCGGAGGGCGGGACGCTGGTCCGCCTGCGGGAGGACCGGGCGGTCTCCCTAGAGGAGGCCGCTGCTGACTTGGCAGGGCTGGATGGGCCGATGTTTATTGTTGGAGACGGGGCGCGGCTGTGCTTCGATTTTCTGCAAGAGAAGGGCGTCCCCTGCCATCTGGCCCCGGGGCACCTGCGGCTGCAGAGCGCCGTGGGGGTTGGGCTTGCCGCGTGGCGGCGGTGGCCGGAGGGGGCGGTGAGCGCCCAGGAGCTGGTCCCGGTCTACCTCCGCCTCAGCCAGGCGGAGAGAGAACGTCTGGAACGCGGGCAGAATGCCCCGGATTTTTCCTGACCCCTTTCCGCCGGAGGCCCTGCGGGGGCCGACATTTTTGATCCTGTTGCAGCAACCATCTGAAATAAATACAAAGGAGAAGCGTTATGTTCGGTGAAAAAGTCCATGTTGTCAACCATCCCCTGCTGTCCCACAAGCTGACGATCCTGCGGGACAAGGACACCGCCACCAAGGATTTCCGGGAGCTGGTCAGCGAGATCGGCATGCTGCTGACCTATGAGGCCACCCGGGACCTGCCGCTGGAGATGAAAGAGGTGGAGACGCCCATCTGCAGGACGATGGCTCCCACCCTGCGGGGCAAGAAGTTCGCCGTGGTGCCCATCCTCCGGGCCGGACTGGGGCTGGTGGAAGGCGTGCTGCGGATGGTCCCCTCGGCCCGGGTAGGGCACATCGGGCTGTACCGCAACGAGGAGACGCTGGAGCCCGTCAAATATTTCTGCAAGATGCCCAAGGACATCGCCGAGCGGGATGTGCTGGTCGTGGACCCCATGCTGGCTACCGGCGGGTCCGCCGCCGCCGCCATCGGGTTCATGAAGGAGTACGGCTGCACCAATATCAAGCTGATGGTCCTTCTGGCCGCGCCCGAGGGGATCGAGAGGATCCAGAAGGAGCACCCCGATGTGGATATCTACTGCGGCGCAGTAGATGAGAAGCTCAATGAGAAGGGATATATCGTTCCCGGGTTGGGCGATGCGGGGGACAGGATCTTCGGGACCAAGTAGATGGTTCTTGTCTTGGCCCGGGGGCTGCGCGCCCCCGGACCCTGCGGGTACTTTTTGTGTGAACAAAAAGTACCCAAAAAATCACTTAAACCTGCGGTTTAAGAATCCCTGGGGCATCGCGCGGAGCGCGACACCTTATTACGGGGGAATTTTGTTTTTTGCGCTGATCCTGTTTGTCCGTCCGGCCTGCCGGACTGCGTGTGCGGTTTCGCCTGCCATGCGCCTATTTGAGGATGTCGACCTGCCCCCTACCGTCATACGCGCCGGATCTCCCAGGGTGGTTGGTTGATGATTTCCCCGCCTATCCCCAATCTGTGTAGGGGCGAGCATTGCTCGCCCGCTTCTACCGGCAACCTGCGCACCATCGCCCCCCGCACTTCGTAGGGGCCGATGTCCTCATCGGCCCGCTCTGACGGGACCCTGGCAGTTGACGGCGGGCCGATGAGGACATCGGCCCCTACAACGGATTTCCCACAGGGGCGGATATCATCCTCCCGCACGGCACGCGGTGCGTTCCCGGGATGCAAAACATCATAAAAGGGTTGAGGCCATGGCCTCAACCCTTTATTCTTCCAACGATAATCCTTCAAAAAATTCATCAAACGAAACCTGATACAGGTCCTTTAACGCCAGAAGCACACTCACCCGGACGCTGTACCGGCCCAGCTCCATTTGTGAAATGATTTCCCGGCTGACAGGCAGACCGAGCAGCTGCAGGCGTGCAGCTAAATTTTCCTGAGAAAAACCCGCTTCGTTCCGGAGACGGCGCAGATTGCCGCCAATCGATATATCCTGTTTCAATTTCTCTGCCATACCGCACCATGTCTCTCATACCAATAATGGAATGAATAAATTCCAACATTGATTTTACCTATTTTCTGTGATAAGATCGGAATGTATACATTCCAACATAGCGGATATGAGGTACAATATGAGCGACACGACAAAAAGAGCCGCCAGCATTACAGAAATATATGCAACCCTAGTTGGACGGGTAGATAACGCCATTTCTGTCTTGGAACAAATAACAGAACAGCAATCATTTGACTGGTACCACATCATCCAGGTCACGGAGATGCTGAAAGCTGCGCTTTTGGAAGCAGAGGAAGCATATATCCAGGCAGATGAAGAAAGAGAGGGCCGTCTCATCATCCTCCCCCACACCAACCCCGCCCCCCCCGAATACCGGGATCTTATACACAGCA
>CAMWTG010000093.1 GCA_947177115.1 uncultured Clostridia bacterium | reverse complement strand
CAGGTACCGGATCAGCGCAGCCGGGCTGTCCAAAAGGCTGTCGCAGCGCACCTTGCCAATTGAATAGCGTCCTACTCTCCCGATGCCCCGTAGTTACTCAGCACTCTCGCGGAGGGATCATCCACATCGCATCCCTCCCACTCCCTGTTGGGCATCCAGAAATCCGCCACCATTGTCCCCTGACCGGGATAATGCTTCTCGAAGATCTCCCGGTACAGCAGCGACTCCTTCGTAAAAGGCTTTGCGTGATAGCTGTACTTGTCCGCGATGGCCTGCCAATCGTCCCCATAAGTCCGTTCGGCGTAAGCCTTCAGATCGTCCACCAGACTGTGCCCCACCGCATCGGAGAAGGCCGCCTTCTCCCGCTGGAGGATGGATTCCGGCAGATACCCTCCTTCAAAGGCATGGCGCAGCAGATACTTGCCCTTGCCGTACACATTCACCTTCTTCGCCGGATCGATGCTCATGATATATTGGACAAGATCCAGGTCCCCGAAGGGCACCCGGGCCTCCAGGCTGTTGGCGGAGATGCACCGGTCCGCCCGGAGGACATCGTACATATGGATCTCCCGGATCCGCTTCTCGCTCTCCCGCTGGAACGCTTCCGGCGAGGGGGCGAAGTCGGTATACTTGTACCCGAACAGCTCATCACTGATCTCCCCGGTCAGCAGCACCCGGATCCCGCTCTGCTTATGGATGGCCCGGCAGATCAGATACATCCCCATGCTGGCCCGGATCGTGGTGATATCGTAGGTACCTAAAGTATAGATCAATTCGTCCAGCGTGTCCAGCACATCCTGCCCGGTGATATAAATTTCGTGGTGGCTGCTGCCGATATAGTCCGCCACCTGCCTGGCGTACTTGAGGTCGATGGCATCGGTGCTCATCCCCACCGCATACGTCTCGATCGGCCGTCCCAGCAGTTTCGCCGCGATGGCGCACACCAGGGAGCTGTCCAGCCCGCCCGAGAGCAGGAACCCCACCGGCACGTCCGCGTCCAGCCGCTTCTCCACGCCCAGGATCAGCTTCTCATGGATGTTGGCGCAGACGGTTTCCAGATCGTCCCCGCAGACCTTTTCCACCTTCGTCATATCCCGGTAGCAGACAAACTCTCCGTCCTTGTAGTAATGCCCCGGCGGGAAGGGCATGATCCTGTCCGTCAGGCCCAACAGGTTCTTGGGCTCGCTGGCGAAGAGGATATGATCGCTCCCGCTGTACCCATAGTACAGCGGCCGGATGCCGATGGGGTCCCGGGCGGCAATAAATCTGTCCGTAGGCGCGTCATACAAAATCAGCGCGAACTCCGCGTCCAGCTCCCCGAACATCCTCACTCCATGCTCCCGCCACAGCGGCAGCAGCAGTTCGCAGTCAGATCCGCTGGCAAAGGCGTAGCCCCTGCCCTCCATCTCCTTTTTCAGCTTCCGGAAACCGTACAGCTCCCCGTTGCATACCACGGCGCTGCCATCGGGGGCGGTAAAGGGCTGCATCCCCTCGGGGTGGACCCCCATGATGGCTAGCCGGTGGAACAGCAGCGCCCCGGAGGGGAGCTCCAGAGAGCGGCTGTCATCGGGCCCCCGGCTCTTCGTGGCCGCGAAAGCCCCTTCCAGCCGGGGCAGAGAAATGTCCTTGGACGTGTAACCCATGATCGAACACATAAAAAGCACCTCCGAATGTACCGGCGTCTCTAAAATCAAAATTTTAGGACGAATCGCCGGAATCCGTGGTGCCACCTAATTTACCGCCTGCGCGGTCACTTCAGCTCTAACAAGCCTGACGGCTGTAACGGGCCGTTCCCGCATCCCCTACTGAGGCATCCCCAGGGACCGCCCGTTGGGTTCAAGGCTCCGGAGTGTTATTCACGAGGATTCCGCCGCGGGGTTTCCACTGTCCCTCGCTCACTGCAGGTGGCCGTCCAGGTTACTTCTCTCCCTCATCGCCGTTGGCGTTGTTCAAGATGGGCGTATCTTACCCCCATATTGTTTTTTTGTCAAGCTGAAAATTTTTGCGGCACAGCTGAAAATTCCTCCGGTTTTTTGTCATTTCCTTCACATAGCTCCCTTTGTCCGCCAAGCAAAAACACATTCCAGTCCATTTGACGGCCACCGGCGGCGGCGGACCGGCCGTACCAAAATACCGGCTGTCCGGGCCGCAGGATTTGTAGGATGCTCCGATTTTTTCTCCTGTCCGGCGGGAGAGGATTTTTTGTCCAAAGCGCCTCGACCCGCTTGTTCCGCCGCAAAATTTGTAGTATACTATACCAAACTGTTGGCAGATACTATGACGGAGGGCTCGCGAGGGAGAGGGGCCCTTCGGAAACAGGAGGTATTCCGTATGCCTTTTGTCAAGAAAGCTGCGGGCCCGGCGGGCCGGGACCATGGCCGGAAGGAAAAGACGGCGGTGCAGCTGTCCCCCGTGCGCCGGATCGACCGGGTGGCTGTGCAGGAGCGGATCTGCGCCATGACCTTTGACGACGGCCCCTGCCGCCTGCCCGCCTCGCCGGACCATTTCCGGGGCAGGCCGCTGACCCAGGTGCTGGCGGAGATCCTGGAGCGGTACGGGGCCAGGGGGACCTTCAATGTGGTGGGGGACACCTCCGGCGGCTATCCGGACAAGCTGGGAAAGCCCGGCTCTCCTTTCTGGAACGGCGCAGCCTGCGACCACTTCCCCGCATTCCGTCAGGACGATCAGGGCGGCGCCGTCCATTGCCCGGAGCTGATCTCACGGCTGCTGGCCGGCGGGCACGAGATCGCCAGCCACAGCTACACCCATCTCATGTTCGGCAGGACCTCCCTGCTCTATAGCAGCAGGAAGTGCCAGCCCAGCCTGGAGGCGGTGGTGGCGGATCTCCGGCGGCTGCATAAGACGCTGGAGGACGGCTGGGGGTATCCCCTGCGGCTGAGCCGGCCCCCCCGGTGCGTAGATGTGATCAAAAACGGATTCACCAGCTACGATGCTTTCGCCCTTATGGGCTATCAATATTTGGCCGCCAGCTTCGATGGCGCCGGCTGTCTGCCCCAGTCCAACTATCAGGCGGAGGTAGAAGCCGCCTGGCGGCCAATGGAGCGGCTGCTGCTGGAGGACCCGGACGCTTTCCGGGGGCAGATCATTACGCAGCAGGACGGATTCAACATGGCCTGCCGGACCCCGGTAGCTGACGGACTGGAGAACCAGCTGCGCCTGCTGACCGATCACGGATACAAGGTGGTAACTGTTTCGGAGCTGCTGGAGCGGGCGCCCTTCCGGGACGTGATGGCGGAGAGCAGGGAGGGCCGCGCCGCCCGGCGGCTTCTGCGTTTGGGCTGGTGCGTGGCCTTTCAGGACAACACCCTCCGCCCCGATACGGTCCTGACCCGGGGGGAGCTGGCCATGATGGCCTTCGGCTGGGAGACGGTCCGGCGGCGGATCGAGATGGTCCGCTCCGGCCGCGCGCCCTTCCGGGACATGGGGCCGAGGGACCCCTATGCCGCCGCTGCTGCGCGGGCAATGGAGACGGGGGCGATGTCGGCGGTAAACGGACGGTTCCGTCCAGAGGATCCGGTTTCTCCGGCGGAGGCGGCGCAGTTTTGCGCCGTTCGCCTGGGCCGCACGCCGCCGCTGGGTACGTGGGATCACATCACCCACGGGGAATTTTTTACTCTGATTGCAGAGCTTTTGGAAAAATAGAAGAAGGGGAAAGCCTTTGGCGGGGCTTTCCCTTCTTTTCATTTGTCCCAATTCTCTTTCGTGTTCCCGCCCCCTGCGGAGGCGGGAACCACAAGGCTATAGTCGAGACACTTGAGAATCAGTAAAAAGGAGGCGGAGGAAAATGCGGTGTGGCAAGGCGGAGGACGCAGGCGGGCTGACGCCCGCCAAGGACGACAACGCAGTCCACGCCACATTTTAATCGCCGAACTTTACCGATTTTCGAGTGTGTCGACTATATGTTTTCCCGGAGGAGCACAAAAGCGAATTGGGAGTTTCATTTTTTATGTGCACCGACTATATGCTTCGCGGCGATGCAGTTAATCAAAGCAGCCGTTCGGTAAATTGCATAAATTAAAGATCTTATTTTTTAACTTAAATTTTAAGATAAATATTGACGAAATTTAATTCTTGGTATATAGTAATAATATCCTGCTGCATGTCAACATATGGACAGGGCCCAGCCATATGCCGACACAAAACGCAGCGCCCGGAAAATGAGAGAAACGTATAGGAGGACTTATGAGGAACCCTACTCGCAGGCTATTTTCTGCCTTTCTTGCCCTGGCGCTCTTGCTGACGCTTGCACCGCCCGCCAAAGCGGCGGACGAGGTCACCGTCAAGGAGTGGACTTCCGCGGAGGATTACGGCGCATGGTACTACGGCGAGGGCTGGGAGTACCAGTACAGCGGCGCGGAGAACTCCTCCGTCAGCTACGATGAGGCCATGGACGCAGTGAAGGTCACTGCGGACTACAGCAAGGACGCCGGTTACGACTGGAGCCAGCTGGCCGTCTGTTACTACAGCGATGACCTGGATTTCACCAGAGCGGTCAGAGCAGAACTGGACGTACTCTTTGACAGCAGCAAGCTAACAAAAGGTAATTTTAAGGTAAACGCTTACTCGAACGTGGGTCTGGACTGCACGGTCGATTTGGATGCTTCCTCCGCCGAGACCGTTGAAGGAGATATCCGGTCCGCCCATGTGTCGATCACATTTCCCGAGCCAGTGGCGGAGAAAGCATCGGATTTCGTTATCCGCTTTATTGGCGTCAATACGGACTATACAGGGGATCTGTGGATGAAGAACATTAAGCTGATCGCTGAGGCGCTGCCTGATACCAGCGTGGATTCCACCGTGAAGGCGGCGGAGAAAAGCGCCATGACCGGCCTGGAACCGCCAAAGGCCATCACGCTGGTGGACCCTGACGCCACCGATGCGGTAAAGGCTGTCTATAGCTACCTCCAGGCCGTAGGCGCTTCGGACTATGTTCTCTACGGCCATCAAAATGACACCTGGCACAAGGCCGGCAGCAAGAGCCTTTCCGATTCCGACACCCGGGACGTCACCGGTACCATTGCCGCCGTGGTGGGAATGGACACCCTCTCCCTGGTAGGCAACGAGTACAGCGCCAAGCGCTGGAACGAGGAGCAGGGCGGCACACTGGCCGAAGACCTGCCCGGCAATATCAAGGCCGCTGCCTCCATCGCCAACAAGGCCATCGAGGAGGGCGCGATCATCACCCTCTCCGCCCATATGCCTAACTTCTCCACGATCTCCGAGCGGGAGGAATACAAGTCCGGCGATCCCGCCTATCTGCGCTGGGACTTCAGCGGATACACCCCTAACACCCTGGAGGGCGATGTGGTGAAGGGCATTCTGCCCGGCGGCGCTTATCACGCGCAGTACACCGCTTTCCTGGACATTATCGCGGAGTACGCCAAGCAGGTCAACGGCGCGATCCTGTTCCGCCCCTTCCATGAGAACACCGGCAGCTGGTTCTGGTGGGGCGCGGCGCTGTGCGACCCGGCTACCTATAAGAGCGTCTACAAGTATACCGTGGAATATCTGCGGGACGAAAAGGATGTCCACAATCTGCTGTATGTCTACGGTCCCGGCAGCGAGGCCTCCAATGCGGAAGAGTACGCGGAGCGCTATCCCGGCGATGGCTATGTGGACATGGTCGGCTTTGACATGTATCACTCCAGTCCCAGCGCAACAGACAACAGCAGCTGGTATGAGGCGTTCGCCGCTGAACTGAAAATCGTGGAAACCTTCGCCAAGGCCCACGGCAAGCTGCTGGCTGTCACGGAAACCGGTACCGCCAACACCGCCGAGCCCGGCTCCAGCCAGACCGCCATGCTGGTCCAGGGGAACCCCACCGACTGGTACGCCAAGGTGCTGGACATGGTTTCCGCCTCTGACGCCTCCTATTTCCTGCTTTGGGCCAACTTCGGCAAGACCTCCGGCTACTACACCCCCTATGTGGACGCAGTAAACGAGGACGGCTCCCTCCACGGCCACGAGCTGCTGGACGCTTTCCTGAAATTCTACAACGATGAGCGCACCGTCTTTGCCGGTACCCAGAAGGCGGCCCTGTCCGCCGTTAAGGGCGGGACTGTGACCGCCGCTCTTAACGGAGCCGATGGCTACATCACCGCTCCCATCTCCGGCGAGCGCGTCCTGGAACCTGTCACCCTTGCGGCAAAGGTTACCGGCGATGCTGAAGTGCGCTTTGTCCTCCACGGCACGGAGGATGTGACTCTGACCGCTGCCGCCAAGGACGGCCTGTATGTCGCCGCGCTGGCAGCGGAGGACCTGGCCAAGCTGGGCCAGCATGTGGGCAGCATTGACCTCCTGCTGGACGGCAAGGCCGTGGACAGCATCCACGCCACCTTCAACATCCAGCCCCCGGTGCGGGACCCCTACGAGATCGATGGCTTCGAGTACTATGCCGGCGTGGACTCCCTGCTGACCAAGACCTGGGCCACCAATAAGGCCAGTGGCAGCACCATTGTGCTCACCCTGGACAAGGAGCATGCCTATAAAGATGAATATGCCATGAAATTCGTGTATGACGAGACCAGCGATGGCTGGGCCGGCGCGACCATCACGAAGGAAGTGGACTGGTCCGGCTGCGATGCCCTCCGCTTCTACACCATCCCGGACGGCAAGGCGCAGAAGGTGGTGGTACAGCTCACTGCCAACGACACCTGCTATGAGGTCTACCTCAATGAGTATGCGGACTATGCCGCCGCCAAGGAGGGAACGCCCCTGCTGGTGACGGTGCCCTTCGCGGAGTTCTGCCAGCGCGATACCGCCGGAAATCCCAAGGGCGGGCTGGTGGAGGACTGCGGCAAGGTGACTTCCTTCGGCCTGTGGGTCAATGCCATCGGCGATTCCCCGGCCATTGAGGACGGCCGGGTGTCCGGTACCATTTATTACGATCAGATCACTGCCATTTCCGATGGTCCCGCTGTCCTGACAGTAACGGATGCCGGCAGCGAAGACGTTGGCAGCGAGGATAACGCCGCTATTGCCGCCGGTCCCATTACCCGGAGCGAGATGTGGGCTCTGCTGGCCAAGCAGGCCGGGCAGGATTCCGGCAGCAAGGACGCCGTTCGCGCCTGGGTCATAGAAAACAACATCAGCGATGGCGCCAGCCCGGAACGCAGTCTGACCCGTCAGGAGATGGCCACCATGCTTTGGCGCGCTGCCGGAGAACCGGCGGCAGAAGGCAGTCTCAGCGCATACAGCGATGGCAGATCGGTTCGTGCGTGGGCAGCCGATGCCATGGTCTGGGCGCTGGCGTCCGGCATCCTTTCTCCTGAGGATGATATGGTGAAGCCTGACCTGGAAGCTGACGCCGCTATGGCAGAGAAGGCTCTGCAGCAGTAACATGTGTTCCACTTTCTCAAGCGCATAAAAGGATGCCCCTGCCGGAATACAACTTCCGGCGGGGGTGTTCCTGCTTCTAAAACAGAAAAATTTTTCTCCTGCCTGCAACGGCGTGGGATACTTTTTCCTTTTCCAGGGTATTACAGATGAAACTAGTTTCAAGGAGATAACTGCCCTATGACGGAACAGGACTACGCTCTGGCAGTGGAGCGGCACCTGGATATGGTCTACCGTATTGCCCTCAACTGGTTCCGGCATCCGGCGGACGCTGAGGACGCGGCGCAGAATGTGATGCTGCGGCTATGGCGGACGGATACGGACTTTGAGAATGCGGACCATCTGCGGCACTGGCTGGTGAGGGTGACGGTAAACGAGTGCAAGCGGATCACTATGCACCCCTGGCGGAGCCGGACGGCGCCGCTGGAGAGCTGCGCGGAGCCGGTGTTCGATGACCGGGAAAAGCGGGAGCTGTACCAGGCCGTCATGGACCTGCCGGGAAAATACCGGGTGCCGCTGTATCTCTACTATTATGAGGGTTACGCTGTGCGCGAGGTGGGGAAGCTGCTGAGCCTGAAGCCCTCCACCGTACAGACTCGTCTGGCCCGGGGCAGGGAGAAGCTGAAACACATGCTGACGGAGGAATGAGCCATGAAAAAGGAATATTGGGAACTATTTAACGAGGTCCACGCCTCCGAGCGGCTGCGGACGGAGGTAATGAATATGAAACACGAAGAAACCAAGCGCATACAAAGGATTCCCAGAGCCATGCTGGCTGCGGCGGCGCTGGTGTTCGTCCTGGCGGGAACGGCGGTGG
This sequence comes from uncultured Clostridia bacterium, assembly GCA_947177115.1. GTDB lineage: Bacteria > Bacillota > Clostridia > Oscillospirales > Oscillospiraceae > Pelethomonas. The sequence continues at coordinate 1,109 of CAMWTG010000093.1, read as the reverse complement.
CGGCGGAGCATTTTGGGTGGCTGAAGTCAGTCCGGCCTGTGGAGCCTGGCGAGCTCCTCACAGATAACGCTCAGGCGGGTTATCAGACCAAAACAGTGTACGACAAGATCCCGATAGAGGCCCTGACGCCGGAGGCTTTGGCATGGATAACCTCGGTTTCTGAGGCCGGCGAGCACGCTTACGATACCAAAAGCTTTGACACTTGGCAGGATGTCGAAAATTTCTTAGGGCTGGAACTGGCAGACCACGCTCTGCTGGAGGGAATGGGAACAAAAGACCCGTCCTCCGGCCGCGGAGTGATCTGCTCCTCCGGGGACTGTCTGGTAATGAGCGAAGGCATGACAGGGCTGACAGAGGTATTGTCCCGCTACCAGGATGGGGAGTATGAAATCATGCAGACCGCACTGCTGCAATTTGCCTGCCCTGGACAGGAGGGCGGTTCGGCAGCCTTGACCAGCCGCATCGAAAGCATGGGCGGCTTCCGGACGGAAAGCTATCAGACTTCCGATGGACTGGAGGCGGTGCTCTTCGTTGAAGAAAACACTGTAGATGCCGGCTCCAATATCTACGCATCTTTCCCTCATAATGGGACGCTGTTCATTATGTGTGTGAAAGGCAGCAGTGTTGAGGGCGCAATGGAGGAAATGCAGCTCATCCTGGACGCCTACGAATAACGCAAAAACCGGAGGCCCCTTGCAGGGGCCTCCGGCCTGATTTTACGGTTTTACCACGAAGCTGTCGTACTTCCCGCCCCGGCGGATCAGTTCCTCCAGCTTATCCACCGGCGGCGCGTCTCCGTCATCCATGGCGAAACGCACCCGGATGGGTTTCCCCAGCTTTTCCCCGGTGACGCTGCGCAGGACCTCCGCCACCTCCGGGCAGTTGAGGCTCTCCAGCGTCAGCTCATCGCCGCAGCGGACCACCAGCTCGTCCCCCTCCAGAGTCCCTCTGGCATCGTCCAGCATGAACCAGTACATGGGGGTCAGCTGGTTCTTATATTTCTCCACCAGCTCCAGCCACAGCTCACCGCCGGGAGCGGGCTGGGATTTTTGCGGCTGGGGCGGTTCCACGGGAACGCCTACCTTTCGCCGCGGGGGATGCTCCTGCAC